>NZ_JTLA01000053.1:0-38455 GCF_000799055.1 Ensifer sp. ZNC0028 | reverse complement strand
AGAAGGCCGCCGAAGAGCAGAAGGCCGCCGAAGAGCAGAAGGCTGCTGAAGAGCAGAAGGCCGCTGACGAACAGAAGGCTGCTGAAGAGCAGAAGGCCGCTGACGAGCAGAAGGCAGCTGACGAGCAGAAGGCAGCTGACGAGCAGAAGGCTGCCGAAGAGCAGAAGGCTGGCGGCGAAACCGCTCCCGCCGTCGAGCCGCAGCCGCAAACCGGTGAAGGCCAGCCTGTACCGGGTACCGAACAGCCGCAGACGGGTGAGGGCCAGCCGGTCCCGGGTGCCGAACAACCGCAGACCGGTGAAGGTCAGCCGGTGCCCGGCACCGAGCAGCCGGTGACCGCCGAGCAGCCGCAGGTGCAGCAGCCGGCTCCGGAAGTGGTCGATACCCGTACCGAAGAAGAGAAGGTGAAGATCGCCGACGATCCGGCTGCGACCGACGAAACCGTCGTCCTGCCGGTCGAAAATGGTGCGGCCGTGCTCGACAGCGACAAGGACGCCGACAATGCCGGCGGCAACCAGGCGCGCGAAGAGCGTCAGAAGCTGCGCGAGGAACTGCGCGCCAAGGAAGAGGACGCACCGCCGCCGGCCGACGATGCTGCAGCGCAGGCTGCGATCGCTGCCGAGATCCAGGCCGACCTGCCGCAGAAGATCGAAGCGAACCTCAACGAAAAGGGTACGCGCGTCGACGAGGCTCCGGTCTTCGTGGTTCCGGAGACGACCAACATCGTCAACAACACCATCATCAACAACACGGTGATCAACAACAACACGACGGTCAACAACATCACCAACAACATCACCGAGGTGAAGGTCGTCGAACAGATCGACAACCGGGTGATCCTCGGGGTCGGCGACCAGATCTTCGTGCGTGGCGACGACCGTCCGCGCCTGCGTTACGATGCGGAAGAGACCTACTACGATCAGCTTCCGCGCGGTCGTACCCGCGAAACCATCGTGCGTCCGGGCGGCTACCGGATCGTTACCGTCTACAACCGTTACGGCGACATCCTGCAGCGCTCGCGTGTCGACCGCGACGGCAACGAATACCTGATGATCTATGCGCCCGAGCGTGACGAAGGCCCGCGTCCGGCGATCATCGACGTCGGCTACGAACTGCCGCCGATGCGCCTGCGCATTCCGGTCCGCGACTACATCGCCGACGTTTCCGACGATCCGGATCGCGACTACTACCAGTTCCTGGCCGAGCCGCCGGTCGAGCGTGTCGAACGCGTCTACACGATGGACGAAGTGCGCCACTCCGCCCGCCTGCGCGACAAGGTTCGCCGCGTCGACCTCGACACCATCACCTTCCCGACGGGCAGTGCCGAAGTGTCGATGTCGCAGGCCAAGACCATGCGCAAGGTCGCAGCCGCGATGGAGAAGATCCTCGCCAAGGATCCGGGTGAAACCTTCTTCATCGAAGGCCACACCGATGCCGTCGGCTCGGACCGCTCGAACCTGGTGCTCTCCGACAAGCGCGCCGAATCGGTCGCCTCGCTGCTCACCGAGGTCTACGGCATTCCGCCGGAAAACCTGGCGACCCAGGGCTATGGCGAGCGCTTCCTGAAGGTTCGCACCCAGGATGCCGAGCAGCAGAACCGTCGCGTCACCATTCGCCGTGTGACGCCGCTGGTTCGCCCGGTCGCGCAGCGTTAAGCGCCGATCAAGCTTCGGGCAGGGCTGCCCACCTAAATCCCGGAAACCCGCCTCGCAAAAGGCGGGTTTCTGTCATTTGACATTCCTTCCCAGACTTTCTTCCTCCGGATTGCCATGAAAGCCCTTGTTCTCGCGCTTGTTGCCGCCACCACGTTCGCTCATTCGGCCACCGCTGCGCCTGGGCTCGTCGAGCCGGATCTGCGTCTGCCTTCCAATCCCGGCGGAAAGGGCGCAGCCCCGCGGGTTGCGCTGACGCTTGACGCCTGCAGCGGCGCCACCGACATGCGCATCCTCGGCACGCTGATCGAAAACCGTATCCCGGCGACGATCTTCGTCACCGCGCGCTGGCTGAAGCGCAACGGCCTCGTCGTCGAGGTGATGAAGGCACATCCTGATCTGTTCGAGATCGAGGACCACGGCGCGATGCACGTGCCGCCGATCGACGTGAAGATCTCCGTTTATGGCATCGCGGCAGCCGGCTCCGAGGCGGCGGTCGCGGCCGAAGTTGATGGCGGTGCTGTCGCAATCAAGGCGCATGGACTGCCGGCGCCGAAGTGGTTTCGCGGCGCGACGGCCAAATACACCCATTCGTCGATGAGCCAGATCCGCGCCATGGGTTACCGCATCGCCGGCTACTCGGTGAACGGCGACGGCGGCTCGCTGCTGGGGGCTGCAATGGCTGAAAAGCGCATTCGCGCCGCAAAGGACGGCGACGTCATCATCGCCCACATTAACCAGCCGACCCATTCGGCCGGCGCCGGCGTTGCCCGCGGCATCCTCGACCTCAAGGCGAAGGGCTACAGCTTCGTTAGGCTGAACGACATTCCGGACGAAACGGCCGTCGGCGCGACGAACTGACGGCCGATAAAGGCGCGTGCGGCAAACGCTCGCGTCTCCCCGGCGGTTCGCCAATGCGCAAAGCGGATCGACTGTTGCGTCTCTGTCGAAGGGAAACGCGATGGCGAATCAACTCTTCGCTGCTTAACGTTCCCCGAATGCGTTGCCATCGGGAGGAATGGATGAAACCCGCCGTTTTCGGCCTTGTTGCCGCACTTGCGCTCGGCACGTCATTTTTCCCGACGCTCGCAGAAATGCCCCCTGTCCCGACAGAGCAGGACCGAGTGCTTGCGGAGAACGGGGACATCTACGCGCAGTTTCGCATCGCCTGGGCCTACTTCACCGGGAAAGGCGCCAAGCAGGATGATGCCGAAGCGTTTCGCTGGTTCCAGAAGTCTGCTGAAGGCGGCAACGTGCCGGCGCAATATAATCTGGCAGCAATGCTGATGGAGGGCCGCGGCGTGGCCCGAAACGAGGTCGATGCCGTCAGGTGGTTCAGGCGGGCCGCCGAGAGCGGGCATGCCATTGCCCAGTACGAGCTGGCGCAGAAGTATTTCAAGGGCGAAGGCGTCGAGCCAAACATTGAAGAGGCGCTCCGCTGGTACCGCCTTTCGGCGGCGCAGAGGTTTCCACTGGCGCAATTCAAGCTAGGCTTACTCTACGCCACGGGGCAGGGCGTTTCGCGCGACGACGAAGTTGCGGCGCGCTGGTACCGGAATGCTTCCGAGGGCGGGTATGCGGCTGCGCAATTCAATCTCGCGATCATGTACCTGCAGGGGCAGGGTGTGGTGCAGGACCGGGCCGCTGCTTTCGATCTGTTCAAACAGGCGGCGGAGAACGGGCACAAGACGGCGCAGCTAAACGTTGGCCTGATGTATGTGAGCGGGACAGGTGTCGCCGAGGATCAGGTGGCAGCAGCACGATGGTTCCGAACTGCTGCCGATACGGGTGACGCCGCCGGTCAATACAATCTGGCGCTAATGTATAGCGATGGCCGCGGCGTAGAGCGTGACGCGAAGGAGGCTGTGCGGCTCTATACCCTCTCGGCAGAGCAAGGCTACGCGCTGGCGCAACACAATCTCGGCGTCGCCTATGCGACCGGCACCTACGTGGACCGTGACCCGGCAGCGGCCTTCGGCTGGTTCATGAAGGCAGCTGAGCAGGGCCACGCCAAGGCGCAGTTCAACGTCGCGCAGGCCTATGTCGAGGCGACCGGGATCGACAAGGATCTGAAAGCGGCGGCGCTCTGGTACGGCAAGGCAGCGGCCCAGGGGATGTCCGAGGCGCAACAGGCTCTCGATGCGCTGCCGAAAGACTGACAGCGACCATTTTCCCGCATGACCTTCAAATGAGGCGGTTAACGGCCGCTGCTCGACGCTTTGAAGCCGTCTGTCGAAATCGATTTTCGGTTGAAGGAACCTCGCCATAGGATTTTTCCGCGTAGCGGTAGCCTGGGAGGTGTGGATGAAACGCGTCGTCTTCGGACTCGTTGTCGCCCTGATGTCGTCGGTGTTCTCGTCCTCCGTCCACGCGGATAGTGCGGCCACGGGCCTGCCGCCTTTCGACAAGGTGCTGGAGCGGGCCGAAGACGGCGATGTCCAGGCGCAGGTCGATCTCGGTATGCGTTACCACACCGGCGAGGGCGTCGAGCGCGACTTCCTGAAGGCGATCGGCTGGTACCGGAAGGCGGCCGAGAGCGGCGACGCGAAGGCGCAATTCCACCTCGGCACCATCTATTTCAACGGCGGCGAAGGCGTGAAGCAGAACTATGAGGAGGCTGGACGATGGTTTCGGTTCTCCGCCGAGCAGCGCGTTCCGGAGGCCCAATACAGTCTCGGGGTGATCTACGAACAGGGGCTGGGCGTTGCCAAGGACGATGCGCAGGCCTTCGCCTATTACCAGTTGGCGGCTGAACAAGGCTATGCGGCGGCACAGTTCAACCTGGGCTTTCTCTACCAGCAGGGGCGCGGTACGGCGCGCGACCCGGCCGCGGCGTTTGAATGGTATCGGAAAGCATCGGAACAAGGCCTGGTGGCCGCCATGCACAATCTGGCCATCGCCTATTTCCAAGGCAGCGGCACGCTGAAGAATGACGCGGAGGCTTACCGATGGACGTCGCGAGCCGCGGTCGCCGGGGAGGCGCGTGCCCAGTACAACCTCGGTTTCATGTACGAGAAGGGTGTCGGCGTGGAGCGCAACATGGCTGAAGCGCTGCGCTGGTACCTGCGTTCCGCCGAGCAGGGATATGTCGATGGGCAAGCGAATGCCGGCCGGCTCTATTTCAACAGCGAGGCCGGGCGGATCGATGCCCAGGAGGGACTTCGCTGGCTTCGCCCGGTTGCGAACGCCGGCCATAAGGAAGCGCAAAATCTGCTCTGCGGCGTTTACGTGCGCGCCTTCGGCGTCGGGCGCGACGATCGGGAGGCGGTGAACTGGTGCCGCAAGGCGGCCGACCAGGGCATGGTTGCAGCGCAGGTGGACCTCGCCACCTTCTACATGCTCGGTCGCGGCGTCGAGAAGGATCCGGCAGCGGCCTTTGACCTCTACCTGAAGGCGGCCAAGCAAGGGGATGCCAAAGCACAGTTGAATGTCGGCCTCATGTACCTGAAGGGGACCGGCACCGGAGAAAGCTACGCGGAAGCGCACCGCTGGTTTCTGGCACTGGCTGATCGCGGGGATCCCCGCGGCCAGTTCCACCTGGCGGAGATGTACGCAGGCGGCCTCGGCCTCGAGAAGAACCTCAAGGAGGCGGCGCGGCTTTATGAACTCGCGGCCAATCAGGGCTACGCTCTGGCGCAGTTCAGTCTCGGCGTGGCCTATCTCAATGCCATCGGTGTGGAAAGCGACGCTGCGGCTGCTGCCAGATGGTTTCGCAAGGCCGCCGAGCAGGGAAATGCCGACGCGCAACTCAATCTCGGCATTGCCTATGCAAGGGGCGCCGGCGTGGAGCAAAATCTTGCGTCGGCTGCCGAATGGTATGCCAGGGCGGCGAAACAAGGGATGCAGAAAGCGCAGCAGTTGCTCGACGGGCTACCGCAGAAGTATCGCGACTCCACGAAGCCTTGACTGTCGGCCTCAGGCCCGCGCGCCTTGATCAGGAAGCGGCGTTCTTGCGCTTGAGATCCGTGACTTTCTCGACGAAGTCGGCGATCGCGTTCGTGTCATCGAGGTCGAAGACCGGAAGATCGCTGTTAGCGACCGGATGGTCGGCGGCGATCGCGCAGATATGCGGATCCGTTGGGGCCAGCGGCTCGCGGTTCGCGGACTCCAGACGGCGGGCCTCGACCTTGGGGATCGGTTCGCGCTTGTAGCCTTCGATGAGCACGAGATCACAGGGCGCAAGCCGCGCGAGGATATCCTCGAAGCTTGGCTCTGGCGCGCCGCGCAATTCGTGCATGATCGCAAATCGCGTGCCGGAGACGATGGTCACCTCATGGGCGCCGGCCTCGCGGTGGCGGTAGCTGTCGGCACCGACCTTGTCGATATCGAAGTCGTGGTGGGCGTGCTTGACGGTGGAGACGACGTAGCCGCGCTGCGTCAGTTCGGTGACGAGCCGCACCATCAGGCCGGTCTTGCCTGAATTCTTCCAGCCGGCGATGCCGAAGATCTTCATGGCGCTCATGTCTTGTCATCCTCGAAGAAACGCAACCATTGCTCCGCGTCGATCAGATCCTCGGGCGTGTTGACGTTGAAGAACGGGTCGAATGCGCCTTTTGTCGTCGCGACGAGCGGAAAATCGACCGTGACCGACGGGTGGCTTTCGATGAAGGCGCGGACGCGGCGCTTCGGATCGCTGGTCAGGAAGGCCTCAAGTTCGTCGGCAAGGGCGACCGGCCAGAGCCCGAACAGCGGATGCATCTGCCTGTCGGATGCCGCAACGGCAATCTGCTGCTGCTCTGTCAGGGCGGCCACCATTTGGGTGACGAGATCGTCCGGAAAAAACGGCGTATCGGTCGGAACGACGACGACGTGGCTTGCAGCCGGATTGGTGGCCGCGACATGGCGCATCGCTGTCAGCACGCCGGCAAGCGGACCGAGAAACCCGGGGACCGTATCGACAATGACGGGTACGCTTTCGTCTATGGCGCCAGCCGGATCGGCGTTGAGGTTGACGGCGACGCTCGTCACCTGAGGGCCGAGCCGGGCGACGATGCGCGACAGCATCGTCTGACCGCCGAGCGGAAGGCCGAACTTCGGGCTGCCCATACGGCGCGACAATCCGCCGGCAAGCACGACGGCGGGCCGGGATGCGCTGATCAGGGGCGAGGGAGGGCTTCCGGGCATTGTCGGCTCCTATTCCAGCGGGCCGGTCAGCGAGCGCTGGGCAACGGCTTTACGGCCGCGCAGCGTTTCGCGATAGAAGGTGTAGAGGCCCGAGCCGATGATGATCGCGACGCCGACCAGCATCCAGTGATCCGGGACCTCGGCAAAGAAGAAGATGCCGATCGCAATCGACCAGATCAGGCTGGTGTAGCGGAAGGGCGCAATCACGGAGATATCGCCCGCACGCATCGCCAGCACGATCGTCTGGTAGCCGAGCATCAAAAGAACGCTCGCCGCAGCGATATGGCTGAAGGTGGTCGTCGACATCGGCTGCCAGCCGCCCATCGGCTGGATGAGCAGGGCGCCGACGATGGTGGTGACGAGCGAAGTCGATACGGTGATGTAGAGCGCCGGCACGTCGTGGCCGATGCGGCGGGTGCAGAGATCGCGGGTCGCGGTGACGAAGACGCAGCCGACCACGGTCAGCGCCGCCGGCGTGAAGCCTTCGGGCCCCGGCCGCAGCACGATCAGCACGCCGATGAAGCCGGCGATGATGGCGGTCCAGCGGCGCCAGCCGACCGGCTCGCCCAGGAAGAGTGCGGCGCCGAGCGTGACCGCCAGGGGCAGCGCCTGCATGATCGCCGAGGCATTGGCGAGCGGGATCTGGCCAAGGGCCGAGATGTAGGTGACGGAGGCCAGCGCCTCCATGGCGATGCGCAGCAGGATCACCGGCCGCATCAGCGTTCCGATCGGCCGGAAGGCGCGAAAATGCCAGGCGGCGAGCACGACCATCAGCGTCGTCAGCAAGCCGCGCACGAAGATGATCTGCCCAACATTCATCGCACCGGTGACGGATTTGACGAGCGCGTCGTTGCAGGAAAACGTGACCATCGCCAGGCACATGAAAAGAATGCCGCGGAAATTGGTGGAGGCTTGCATGCTGGCTGTCCTGCGGCGCCGGACAAGCGGGCTGCGCTGCCGGCGAATGGGAGGCGAATCCGTGAATGGATCGCCCAATGTTTAAGCATTGGCTGCCCCCTTGTGCAAACGGGATCGCATGACGCGACGACTTTTCTTGTTCGACAAGTAGAAGGTGTGTTTTCGCGCCGCGCCCCGTGCAGGAAAGACTGTCGTTCGCCGGTAAAACGGCTGCGTTCGAACATAAGCTTATTCGCGGAATCTTAAGTTTCGCTGCCTATCGTCGCCGCAATTCCGCATCCATTCGCATGACGCGATCGGCGGGGTGGCGCCGCAATAAACCTTGCAGGGTGGCCATTCCAGGGACGTTTGCTTGAGGCTTGGGAGAGCCTCCGGTCAATGTCCCATCGGTGTTTCCACCAAGAAAAGCCGCCGCGCGGGCCTGCTTCCCATAAGAATAATCAGGGGTGCGCAATGTCTTTCATCGATCGCTTGCTGCAACGGCTGCGTATCGTCACCAAGGTTCTGCTTTTCGTGGTTCCGCTCGTGGCGCTTATCGCCGGCATAGGTCTCATCGGCTTCTTCACCGCCCGTACGCTCAACGGCCATATGACCGTGACGCGGGAAACCATCAACAATCTCTCGGATTTCCAGGCGCTGCGTGGCGCGCTGCAGGCGTTTGCCGATGCGCCGAGTGAAGAGACACGCACGGCCCTGTCGAGCCAGATCGACGAACAGGAAGGCGGCGTGAAGGCGCTCGACGGCCTGTTGAGCCGTGCCGAGGACAAGGCGGAGATCGCCTCTGTGCTGGCGCTCGGAAATGCGATGCGCAGCCAGACGGACAAGCTCTGGGCGACCAAGATCGAACGTGATCAGGTGACAGCGTCGCTCGACAAGGCGCTTGCCGACATGACCGAACAGGGCAACGGCGCCTATAAGCAGATCGACATCATCCGCAAGGAATCGGGCGAGAAGGAAGCCTTCGCCAAGGCGTTGCTGTTCGATGCCGCCGCCTATCAGGGCCTTGCCGAGCGCATCAAGAAATTCCGCCTGCCGGTGACAATGGCTGTCAATCCCGACGCCAAGGTCGACCAGGCGAACAAGCTTCTGCCGCATCTCATGAAGCAGATCGAAGAAGCCGAAAAGATCGCCTCGGAAAAGGTGCAGGCGCCGATTGCCGAAGTGAAGGACCAGGCGCTCAAAGTTCAGGCGATCCTTGCCGGCGGCGAGGACAACGAGGCGAAGAAGAACGCGCTGGTGCCGATCCTCAGCAAGTTCTCGAAATATGAAGCCGACTTTGCCAAGGAGGCTGCGAAGAATTCCGACACGGCCGCCAAGCGCTTCGTCGGCATGGATGCCGAGATCTCGCAGCTGAAGACCTTGATCGCGCTGATGGGCGACACCTTCAAGGGCCTCGACAGCACGCGGCTGCACATCAGCGAGCTGCATCGCAAGCTCGATGCCGCCGGCCGCGCGCCGGTCATGGCCGACATCCAGGCGGTTCGCGAGACGGCGGCCAAACTTGGCGAACTCGGCGGCAAGAATGCAGCCCTTCGCGATCTGCCGGGCAAGCTCGGCCCATCGCTCGACAACATCGACAAGGGCACGGCAGCATTGATCGATGTCGGCGGCCGCTGGCAGGCGGCAAAGAGCGAAGCGGCGACGATGGTCGCAACCGCCAGCACGACGCTCGAAAGTTTCGTCAGCAGCGCCCAGGAGGCCGGCAAGATCGACAGCCAGCGCTCGGCCGATGTTTCGATCGTGGCGATGATCGCCGGCACGCTGCTTGCCATCATCGGCGGCCTGATGCTGGTCGAAACGTTGCGCGGCCCGCTGAAGCGCGTGACGGAAACGATGACGCGGCTTGCCAATGGCGATCTCGATGTTGCCATCGAGGGCCGCAACCGTGGCGACGAGATCGGCGACATGGTGCGCTCGGTTGCCGTCTTCCGCGACAATGCAGTCGAGAATGTCCGGCTTGGCCGCGAGGCCGAGGCTGCGCGTGCGCTTTCTGCGGAAGAGGAAACGCGCCGGGCTGCCGAGCGCGCACGCATCGAGACCGAGCAGATGCAGGCGCTGAACGCACTCTCCGACGTGCTGGCGGCACTTGCCGACGGCGATCTCGAAGAGGGCATGTCCGAAGACCTGCCGGCCGATTACGTGATCATGGCCCGCACCTACAACAATGCCGTCGAGGCGCTGCGGGCGACGCTTGCCGACGTGCGCGTCGTCACCGGCGAGATCACCGGCGGCACCGGCAATCTTGCCGCGTCGGCTGACGACCTGGCGCGCCGGACCGAGCAGCAGGCAGCGGCGCTTGAAGAAAGCTCGCGGGCGCTGCGTCAATTGACCGATATCGTCCGCGCGACCGCCGAAAGCGCCCGCAAGACGACGGTTTCGGTCGGCGAGACCAATTCCTACGCCAAGCATTCCGGCCAGGTGGTCGCCAAGGCGATCGATGCCATGGCGGAGATCAACCGCTCCTCGGAGAAGATCAGCACGATCATCGGTGTTATCGACGAGATCGCCTTCCAGACTAACCTGCTGGCGCTCAATGCCGGCGTCGAGGCGGCGCGGGCAGGCGAGGCGGGCCGCGGCTTTGCCGTGGTGGCGCAGGAAGTGCGCGAACTCGCCCAGCGCTGCGCCGGGGCTGCCCGCGAGATCAAGGGGCTGATTTCCGAAAGCTCGGCGCAGGTGAGAAGCGGCGTCGCTCTCGTCCAGGAAACCGGCGATGCGCTGACGGTCATCAACAGCCATATCGGCACGATCCACGACCTCGTCAGCAACATCGAGGCTTCGGCTGCCGACCAGTACACCGGTCTCAACGAGGTGAACTCGGCCGTGCATCAGGTCGAGCTGATCACCCAGCAGAACGCAGCGATGGTCGAGGAAAATACCGCCGAGATCCACGGCCTGCGCCGGCAGGTCGAAGCGCTCAACGACAAGATCGAGCGCTTCCGCACCGGGACGGACGGCATCGGCGCGCGGGGCCAGGGGCATCGAAGCTACGCGGCTTGAGCCCCCCCGAGGGAAGCTCGGCTCTCGTTACGGACTTGCCTTGAGGCAATCCACGAAACATCCCTCTCCCCGCAGACGGGGCGAGGGAATGTGCCGAACGGGCAAGCCCATACAGGCGCTATCCACTGACACGCGGAGTACGTGGGGACATGAAGATGTGCCCCACATTCCCTTCTCCCCATCTGCGTGGAGAAGGTGCCGGCAGGCGGTTGAGGGGCCGCCTGCCGGTTGTTCTTCCAAGATTGGTACCCTGATAAAAGGTCAGCCGCCGGTGACGCTCATGTGGCGGGCAACGGCCGGGCGGTTGTGCTCGCGGTCGATGATGAAGTCGTGGCCCTTCGGCTTGCGGCCGATCGCCTCGTCGATCACCTGGCTGAGATAGGCGTCGTCTTCCGAGGCCCTGAGCGCGGTGCGCAGGTCCGCGGCGTCGTTCTGGCCGAGGCACATGTAGAGCGTGCCGGTGCAGGTGAGACGGACGCGGTTGCAGCTCTCGCAGAAATTATGGGTCATCGGCGTGATCAGGCCGAGCCTTCCGCCGGTTTCCGCCACTTCGAGATAACGGGCAGGGCCGCCTGTGCGATAGGGAATGTCGGAGAAGGTGAACTGTTCTTCCAGCTGTCGGCGCATTTCAGACAGCGGCATGTAGTGGTCGGTCCGGTCTTCCTCGATCTCGCCCATCGGCATGGTTTCGATGAGCGTCAGGTCCATGCCGCGACCATGCGCCCAGCGCATCAGGTCCGGGATCTCCTGGTCATTGAAGCCTTTGAGCGCCACCGCATTGATCTTGATCTTCAGGCCAGCGGCCTGGGCGGCGTCGATGCCTTCCATGACCTTGGAGAGCTCGCCCCAGCGGGTGATCTGGTGGAATTTTGCCGGGTCGAGCGTATCGAGCGAGACGTTGATGCGCTTGACGCCGCAGTCGACGAGCTCGGCGGCATACTTGGAAAGCTGCGAGCCATTGGTCGTCAGCGTCAGTTCATCGAGCCGTCCGGCCTCGATCTCACGACCGAGTTCGCGCACCAGAAACATGATGTTCTTGCGCACCAGCGGTTCGCCGCCGGTAAGCCTGAGCTTGCGGACACCCTTGCCGATGAAGGCGGAACAGAGACGCTGCAATTCTTCGAGCGTCAGCAGATCCTTCTTCGGCAGGAAGGTCATGTGCTCGGCCATGCAATAGGTGCAGCGGAAATCGCAGCGGTCGGTGACGGACACGCGCAGATAGGTGATCGCCCGCCCGAAGGGGTCGATCATCGGGGCCGTCTTCTGCTCCAGCGGCAGAGCGCCAAATCTGTCTATCGTTGCTGTGTTCAAACGTCTTTCTCCCAGCCCCTTCAATGTCGTCGTCGAAGATGGTCGCGTCAAGGCGCATACTGTCGCAAAGTGTTGATCGGAAGAGACGGGTAATTCTCGCGCGCCGATTTCTGCGCTAGTGCATTGTCGTCCTTCAGAATAATGCCGCATCGGGGACGCAGATTACGGCGAATGGGCGGCATCCGGTTTGTCGTACGCGAAAGGAAGCAGCGAAATGAGCGAATTCTGGCCGACGGAATTGCGGGTGTCGAAGGATCGCCACCGGCTTGTGGTGACGTTCAACGACGGAGCGTCCTTCGATCTTTCGGCGGAGATGCTGCGGGTGCTTTCGCCGTCTGCCGAAGTGCAGGGCCATGGTCCCGGCCAGCGGGTGACCGTGCCCGGCAAGCGCAATGTGCAGATCATCTCGGTGCAGCCGACCGGCAACTATGCGGTCCGCATCGGCTTTGACGACTTCCACGACACCGGCATCTTCACCTGGAGCTATCTGCATGAACTGGGGGAAAAGGGCGCGGAGCTCTTTGCCGCCTACGAGCAGGAACTTGCCGACAAGGGCATGTCGCGAGACAAGGCGGAAAAGCCGCGCTGACCAAGACCGCGCCCCGCGTCTCATCAGACGCGCAAAATCAGCACTCGTCAGGCCAGCTCGTTCTCTTCCTTCAGCAGCATGCCAATCAGCCGCTCCATCGATCGGGTGACCACCAGGCAATCATCCAGCGATTCGTCGTCCAGCAATCGCTCGATCAGCGCCGTATGGATCTCCATCGCCGCCTCGGTGAGCGTCCGGCCTTCAGCTGTCAATGACAGGCGCAGTATGCGCTTATCCTTCTCGTCACCGCGGCGCAGGATGAGCCCGCGCTTTTCCAGGTGCGGCAGAAGCATGCTCATGTTCGAGCGCCCGACCAGCAGCTTGCGCGCCAGTTCTTGCTGCGAAATGCCTTCGAAGCGATAGAGATTGATGAGGATGTCAAGATGCGGCGGCTTGATGTCGAGATGGGCGATCTCGCGCGTCACCGTCTGCTGCATCAACTGGCAGGCGCGGGCAACCGCGATCCAGCTGCGGAAGCGGGGGTGGTCCCAGGGAAAATGATGTTCGCTCGTCACTTGATTTTTGTTCAACGTTGTACAATTATGTTCAGCATTGAACATAACAAGAGATTCCCACTATGGCATCCTTTGCGATCAAGGTCATCCGCAACGCGCTGAAGGGCGTCGACGCGTTTTCACCCGAGGCGGCCGGGCGGCTCGCTTTCAGGCTGTTCACGCTCACGCCCGGCAGAAAGCCGAAGAATGCCAAGGAAAAGGCGGCGCTCGCGGCTGCCGCCCCTGTTATCGCCAGGGGCCAGCCGGTGACGCTCTCCTATTCCGGCGGCTGGGTGCTGGCGCGCCGGTTCGCGGCGCCGCGCGAGGCCGCCAACACCAAGCGCATTCTCCTCGTGCACGGTTGGGGATCGCGCAGCGACTATCTGGCAGCGATGATCGACGGCCTGGTCAAGGGCGGCGCCGAGGTGGTGACGCTCGACTGGCCCGGGCACGGCGCTTCGCCGGGGCGCACGTTGACCATGCCGGCAGCGGTTCGGGCGATCGACGCGGCCTGGCGGCACTTCGGCAATTTCGACGTCTGTGTCGGCCATTCCTTCGGCGGCGGCAGCCTGGCTTGCGCTGCCGGCGGCATCGTCTGCGACGTGCACAGCCATATGCCGAAGAAGCTGGTGCTGATCGGTGCACCAAGCGAGATGACTTGGCTTTTCAAAGGCTTCGGGAGAATTCTTCGCCTTTCTCCGAAGGCGCAGGTGGCCTTCGAAGGCGTTGTCGAACGTCTCTCCGGCCGCCGACTTCAGGATTTCGATGCTGCGCACGTGATCGAGGCGCGCGCCGTGCCGACGCTCGTCATCCATGCGGAAGACGACAAGGAAGTCTCCGCCGACCATGCGCGCCGTTATGCGGCGGCCGGGCCGAATGTCGAAATGCACTGGGCAAACGGTTTTGGCCATCGGCGCATCGTTTCGGCCGCACCGGTGATCGCGCGGATCAACGCCTTCATACACGCGGAAGATCAAAAAGCCGCCGCCTGACTATTTTCGTTGACCGCGTCATCAGTCTGTCATGCTATCGGCCGAAGGGTCGCTGGCCCGGGATTCTCTGTATCCAGATTGTTCCCGGGCTTTTTTGGCAGCATTGGAGGACGGCATGTCGATCATCACCTCGGTCGAGGAACTCAACGCGCTCTATGGCGGCGTCAGCGAAGCGTCGGTGGCCAAGGTCACCAAGACGCTGACGGCCGAATACCGGCTGATGATCGAGGCATCGCCTTTCTGCGCGCTTGCGACCGTCGGCCCGGAGGGTCTCGATTGCTCACCGCGCGGCGACGACGATTGCGTCGTGCGGATCGGCGACGACAAGACTGTGCTTCTGCCGGACTGGCGCGGCAACAATCGGGTCGATTCGCTTGCCAATATCGTGCGCGATCCGCGCGTGGCGCTGATGTTCCTGATTCCCGGTTCGAACACGACGATGCGCATCAACGGCACGGCGGTGCTCAGCGTCGATCCCACCCTGACGGAAAGCTTCGAGGTCGACGGCAAGCACCCGCGCAGCGTCATCGTCGTGACGATTGGCGAGGTTTATTTCCAGTGCGCCCGCGCCGTCATGCGCGCCCAACTCTGGAACCCCGACCGCTTCCTCGATCCGGCATTGCTGCCGACGCCCGGCACGTTGCTGAAGGCCGCCAAGGCGGATTTCGACCGCGAGACCTATGACCGCGAATGGCCGGAGCGCGCCGCCAAGACCATGTGGTAAGCTGCGCCCCGGCTGATCGGCGCGATCAGGCAAGCACGGAGGCTGGAGGCGAGGGTGCGGCAGCAAGCTCTGACAGGTGCGTTCCTGCTCGCCCTCCTGGCCGGCAAGACGTCGGCCGCCGAACCGTCGCTGGCGGAAAGGCTCAATCTGCTGGCAGCAAGCTACCCGGATGCCATCGCGCGCATTGACGGCAATGCCTTGATCCTTGGGGATGGCGGGCCGCCGATCGTCATCGACGACGGCCGAACGAAAAGCCATGCCGAGAAACTCGCTGCGGGGGACGTCGAGGACAGCCTGTCGCAGGTCTATCCGCTCGGTGCCTGTGCGACGCCGCCGGCGGTCGATGTCGACCCGGGGCGCATACGCAGCGAAGCGCTGCTGAAGCGGCTCTATGGCGGCAGCGCTGCAGCCGTCCGGCGCGATCTCGTTGGTGTGGACTGGTTCGGCGAGCGGCTGCAGGTAACGAGGAAGCACGGGATGGCGGCGGCGCTGAAGGCTGTCGCCGCGGACCTGTCGCGACAAGCCGAATTCAGGCGCTATCTCAGCCCGAGTGCCGGCACCTTCAACTGGCGGCCGATTGCGGGCACCGCGACGCTTTCGGTCCACAGTTTCGGTGCGGCCATCGATATCAACACGCGCTTTGCCGACTATTGGCGCTGGGCCGGCAAGGCCCGCGGCGGCTATCGCAACCGTTACCCGCTGGGCATCGTTCAAGCCTTCGAGAAACACGGCTTCGTCTGGGGCGGCCGTTGGTATCACTTCGACACGATGCATTTCGAATACCGGCCGGAGATGATTGCAATTGCTCGCGCCGCAGGCGCCGACGCGTGTCGCCAGTAGTCCCAGCAGGTACTCGCCATGAAACGCAAAAGGCGCCCGCGAAGGGCGCCCGTTGTCGGTTTTGTCTCAGGAAGACGCCGCCTTCTCAGCGGCGATAGATCAGCCAGTTGCGGCCGGATTCCTTGCGCATGCCGTCTTCGAAGAGAACCGTCTTGTTGCGGCCCGCGTTCTTGGCCGAGTAGAGCGCGATGTCGGCCTTGTTGTAGAGGTCGACCGGGTCTTCGGCGGCCGTCGCCATGCAGACGCCGACGGACAGCGTGATCGGGCCGTAATTGACGCCGGTCTTGGAATTGCGGAAGGGCGTCGCAGCCAGCACGGTGCGGATGCGGTCGGCAATCTGGAGGCACTCTTCCTGGCTGCTGTCGCCGAGGATGATGGCGAATTCCTCGCCGCCGGTGCGCGCGACGAAAGCCTCCCGGCGCAGATTGGCGCGCAACACGCCGCCGACGGTCGCCAGGATCTTGTCGCCGACGGGATGGCCGAAGGTGTCGTTGACCTTCTTGAAGTGGTCGATGTCGGCGACGAGCAGGCCGGTGAAGTTTCTCAGGTGCTCGTTGTTGTAGACAGCCGCCAGATTGTCGTCGAAGGCGCGGCGGTTGGCGAGCCGTGTCAGCGAATCTGTGTTGGCGATGCGCTTGTACTCGTCGAGTTCCTGCCGGATGACCTCCATCTCGAAGGACTTCTGCACGACGGTCTCGACGCGTTCCTTGCCCTGGCTCATCGTCTCGGCCGTCGCGTCGGTCAGGATGCCGATCGCGTGGCGCAGGATATCGGCGCTCGATGCGCTCTTGCTGACGATGTTGACATAGGCTTCGTCGAGAACCTTGTTGTAGTTCTCAAGCGCATATTGCTCGTCGCGCAACAGGGTCACCAGTTCGGCAAGCTTGGCCGCAAGCGTGGTGTGGGCGCGCTCGATCCCGTTGGAGCGATGGATGTGGCTGAAATACTGCGCGCCGATCGCGTCCAGTTCTTCCTGGGTCGCGCGGCTGCCGAGTGCGGCCAGTTCCTTCGACAATTGCGGGTTGGAGCCGAGATAGGCTTCGTAATAGAGCTCGTAATTGCGGGGGATGGGCGCCACGCCCATCATGCGCATCGCATGGGTTACCTGCGCTGCGATATCGGGCGTCTGAGCCTTGCCCGAGCTTGCCGTTTGCATGTGCAAACCCCCTAATATGAAACGCTGCTTATCGGTCATTATTTTTAGGGGCAAATGATTTGCGAAGTCTTAATATTTGCCGCCGTCGCGCCACCGCATCGTGATCGATCGCGGCAGGTTTTGCCGATCGACAGTGCGTTCGCGACATCAAGGCCACGGCGCCGCGGAGGCGCCGTGGTGTATCAAAATGGATCAGGCCGGGCTGATCATCGTTTCCGGACGAACGACCGCGTCGAACTCTTCGTTCGTCACATAGCCGCCGCCGACCGCTTCTTCGCGTAGCGTCGTGCCGTTCTTGTGCGCGGTCTTGGCGATTTTGGCGGCGTTGTCGTAGCCGATCTTCGGCGCAAGCGCCGTCACCAGCATCAGCGAGCGGTCGAGCGCTGCCTTGATATTGTCTTCGCGTGCCTCGATGCCGACGACGCAATTGTCGGTGAAGGACACGGCCGCATCGGCGAGCAACTGAACCGACTGAAGGAAGTTGTAGGCCATCAGCGGGTTGAAGACGTTGAGCTCGAAATGGCCCTGGCTGCCGGCGAAGGTGAGCGCGGCGTGGTTGCCGAACACCTGGACGCAGACCTGGGTCAGCGCTTCGCACTGGGTCGGGTTGACCTTGCCCGGCATGATCGACGAGCCGGGCTCGTTTTCCGGCAGCGACAATTCGCCAAGGCCCGAGCGCGGGCCGGAGCCGAGGAAGCGGATATCGTTGGCGATCTTGAAGAGGGCAGCGGCCGTCGCATTGATCGCGCCGTGGCTGAAGACCATGGAATCATGGGCGGCGAGCGCTTCGAACTTATTCGGCGCGGTGGTGAAGGCGATGCCGGTGATCTTGGCGATCTCTTCGGCGACCTTTTCGGCAAAGCCGACAGGTGCGTTGAGGCCGGTACCGACGGCCGTGCCGCCCTGCGCAAGTTCGCAAAGGCCCGGCAGGGTCATTTCGATGCGCTTGATCGAGGAGGCGACCTGCGCCGCGTAGCCGGAGAATTCCTGGCCGAGCGTCAGCGGGGTTGCATCCTGGGTGTGCGTGCGGCCGATCTTGATGATGTGGTCGAAGGCCTTGACCTTGGCTTCGAGCGCCTTGTGCAGGTGCTTCAGCGCCGGCAGCAGGTCATGGATGACGCGCTCGGCGCAGGCGATGTGCATCGCAGTCGGATAGGTGTCGTTCGACGACTGGCTCATGTTGACGTGGTCGTTCGGATGCACCGGCTTCTTCGAGCCCATGACGCCGCCCATGAGTTCGATGGCGCGGTTCGAGATGACCTCGTTGGCGTTCATGTTCGACTGGGTGCCGGAGCCGGTCTGCCAGACGACGAGCGGGAAATGGTCGTTGAGCTTGCCGTCGATCACTTCCTGCGAAGCCTTGACGATAGCATCGGCGACGGTCGAGTCGAGGCGGCCGAGTGCCTGGTTGGTGCGGGCGGCCGCCTGCTTGACGATGCCGAGCGCCCGGACGATCGAAGCCGGCTGCTTTTCCCAACCGATCTTGAAGTTGCCGAGCGAACGCTGGGCCTGAGCGCCCCAATAGCGGTCGTTCGCCACTTCGATGGGGCCGAACGTATCTGTTTCCGTGCGCGTCGATGTCATCGTGATACCTGCCTTGATCATGCGGTTCATGAAGCCTGGGCGAGGGGCCGTGTGGCTGGCCTCTCCAGGGTGCCGGGCCTCTCTCTGCCCCGACGGCCGGAGCTTGTAAAGGGGCGGGCCCCGGCTGGCTATGCTACAATCGTTTGAAACCCCGCGGGCGTGGCGGGTCCACGCCGCGCCACCGTGATTCGGTCTCCGCCAGGCCTCCGGCAGCGTTGTGATGTTTCGGTCACAGACGCCATCTTCTTTTCCGGCGACGATCGCCTGCCGCTGCCGGCGCAAGCGCGCATGCCGAAATAAAATCCATTGGGATCAAATTTTTATCGCTCTCCGCACGTCTTTAAAATGAGGCGTTCGGGAGATTTCGACAGGAGGTCCGATGGCGATCAGTGCCGGCGCGTTTCCTTTTCATTCACCATCCTTTTCTATAACTTTTAGCGCACGAGGGCGTGGCGAGAATCTGGCTTCAGCCGAATTCGGCGACAACGCGATACGGGGACGTAGTTTCATATGAGAGTTCTTAAGACGGCAGCGATCGTAGCGCTCATGAGCGGCTGTGCGATCGCGACCATGGACGCGCGGCCGGCTTCGGCCTTCACACTTGGCGATTTCATCCGGGCAGGCCGGAAGAAGCCGGAAACACAGCAGGCCCCGACCAACGAGGCGCTTCCCGGCGTCGGCGCGATGGTCGATCCGCAGCAGCAGGCGGCCAAGCCGCTGCCGAAAATCACCGGCCCGAAATACTATACCTACAAGGCCGAGCCGCTGCGCCGGATCGCAACCGACAAGCTGCTCGATCCCTTGGTTACCGGTTCCGTGCGCAACGACGCGCTGCCGCCGATGCTGCGTACGCCGCTGGCCGACGCGCGCCAGTTCCTTCCGGGCATCAACGTGCGTGCCTCGGGCGATGTCGCAAAGGCGGTCGAAGCCCATTACGGCGCCCGCATGGACTACATCTGGATCGGCGCTGAAGGCGTCAACGCCAAGGCGAAGGCAGCGGTTGCCGTTCTGGCCGACGCTGCCAAGGTCGGCCTCGATCCCCAGGATTATGCCGTCAGCGTGCCCTCCGACACTTTCGACCGCGGCGACATGATCGCCCGCGAAAAGGAGCTGGTACAGTTCGAGATCGCGCTTTCGGCCGCGACGCTCAGCTACGTGCAGGACACCGTGCGAGGCCGTATCGATCCGAACAAGATCTCCGGCTATCACGACTTCAAGCGCAAGTCGGTGGAACTGCTGCCGCTTCTCGACAAGATGTCGGCAAGCAGCGACGTTGCCGCGCTTTTGAATGAGCAGAGCCCGAAGAGCGCGCAATTTGCCGCACTTTCCGCGGAACTCGCAAAATTGCGCGCCGAACAGGGTGTCGAGCAACGCGTCGAGATTGCGCCGGGCACGCTGCTGAAGCCGGGTCAGAGCAATCCCGAACTTGCAAACATCATCGCGGGTATCCGGCTCAAGGGTTCGGAAAAGCTGAAGACCGACCATGCTACGGTTCTTGCCGCCTACCAGGGCACCCCGGAATACACGCCGGAGCTGGTCACTGTGGTGGAGGCGTTCCAGCAGGAGCACGGGCTCAAGGCCGACGGTGTTGTCGGCCAGGCGTCGCTTCGCATCCTGACCGGCGGCGACACGGTCGCGGCCAAGATCAATAAGCTCGAGATCGCCATGGAGCAGGCGCGCTGGCTGCCGGATGGTCTCGGCGACCGCTACGTCTTCATCAACCAGCCAGCCTTTACCGCCACCTACGCCGACAAGGGCGCCGAGCAGTTCTCGATGCGCGTCGTCGTCGGCTCCAAGGCGAACCAGACCTACTTCTTCCAGGACGAGATCCAGACGGTCGAGGTCAATCCCTACTGGGGCGTGCCGCAGTCGATCATCGTCAACGAGATGCTGCCGAAACTTAGGAGCGACCCGAACTATCTCGATCGCATGGGCTACCAGGTCGAAGTCGGTGGCCGCCCGGTCCCGTCCGCATCGGTCAACTGGAACGGCTCGACCGCATCGGTTGCCGTGCGTCAGCCGCCGAGCAGCGACAATGCGCTTGGCGAGTTGAAGATCCTGTTCCCCAACAGCCACGCGATCTACATGCACGACACGCCGTCGAAGAGCTTCTTCAAGCGTGACAACCGCGCGCTCAGCCACGGCTGCGTGCGGCTGGCCGATCCGCGCCTGATGGCGGCAGCCGTGCTCGGCACGAGCGTCGACGATGTCGGCAAGGAAATCGCCGGCGGCCGCAACAAGGCGCTGCAGGTTCCGGTGAAGGTTCCGGTCTATGTCGCCTACTTCACGGCTTGGCCGAACAAGGACGGCGTGGTCGAGTACTTCAACGACGTCTACGACCGCGATATGTACATGAACCGGGCCTTCGACGCGACGCGCGGCGCGCGCCGGGCGGAAGGATAAGCAAGAAAAAGGCCGCTTCGAGCGGCCTTTTTCTTGTCTGCTATTTGGAAAACAGGCCCGAGACCAGATCCGGGGTCAGCTCGTCGAAATGGCTGATGATGACGGTGGGATCGAGGCTTTCGACCGGAACATCGGAGTAGCCGAAGGGAACGGCGATCGAGGGCACCTGAGCATTGCGGGCGACGAGGAAGTCGTTGAGGCTGTCGCCGACCATCACGGTGCGGGTCGCGAGGCCCCCGGCGTTGGAAACCGTGCGCAGCAGGTGCGCGGCGTCCGGCTTGCGTACTTCGAAGGTGTCGCCACCGGAAATCGCGGCGAAGCGCTCGATCAGGCCGAGCCGTTCGAGCAGGCGCGTGGCGAGCTTTTCCGGCTTGTTGGTGCAGACGGCGAGCTTGAAGCCGGCGCCGGACAGGCGGTCGAGCGCGTCGACGAGGCCCGGATAGGGCAGCGAATCGCCCGGCATCGAGCCGTGGTAGAAATCGACGAACTCCTTCAGCTGCCATTCCAGCACGTCTTCGGCGAGCGGCTTTTGCCGCATCGCGAAGGTGCGCTCGATCATGGCGCGGGCGCCGTGGCCGACGAGATGGGTAAGGTCGCCGTAGGTGACCGGCTCGACGCCGGCCTGGGTAACCGCATGGTTGAGGCTGGCGACCAGGTCTGGCGCCGTGTCGACGAGCGTTCCGTCGAGATCGAAGACGACAATGGGAGAAGACAAGGAGAAACCTCTTGGCGCTGAAAACCGTTGCTGATCGGGTAGGCGAACTCATCGGCGATTGCAATGGCAAGCGGGCGCGGCAAAGCACGCGGAATCCTGAGTGCTGATTTCATTTTGACTTTTGTTTGCGCCGTCGGGCGTGTAAGTGTCACAGCGGAAAAACGGGCGGCCGTTCGCTGATTGCGGCCTGCTGCCCGTGCGAATCACAAGGGAGCGACCGGCGCATGGACGCCCGCGAAATGAAGATCAAAGCCGCGGCCGCGGCGCTTGAATATGTCGAAGACGGCATGCGTCTCGGCATCGGCACGGGTTCCACGGCCGAGGAGTTTGTGCGGCTCCTGGCCGAGAAGGTCGCAGCGGGCTTTCGCATCGAAGGCGTTCCCACCTCGGAGCGCACGGCGCGGCTCTGCCTCGAACTCGGTGTTTCGCTGAAGTCGCTCGACGAGCTGCCGGAACTGGATCTGACGATCGACGGCGCCGACGAGGTCGATGGCCAGCTGCGGCTGATCAAGGGTGGCGGCGGCGCGCTGCTGCGCGAAAAGATCGTTGCGGCCGCCTCCAAGCGCATGATCGTGATTGCCGACGAGACGAAGGTGGTCGACGTTCTCGGTGCCTTCAAGCTGCCGATCGAGGTCAATCCTTTCGGTCAGGTGGCAACGCGGATTGCGATCGAAAAGGTCGCTTCGCGCCTGGGGCTTTCCGGCGATATCACTGTCCGCCAGTCCCATGACGGCGCCTTCCTGACGGACGGCGGGCACCTCATTCTCGATGCATCTTTTGGCCGTATTCCTGATGCAGATGCGCTCGCGGGGGAGCTGAATGCCATTCCCGGCGTCGTCGAGCACGGGCTTTTCATCGGCATCGCTTCGCTGGCAATCATTGCCGGGCCGCAAGGGGCACGCACGCTGACTGCGTCCTGAGCCGGCTTCGCTGCCCCATGAGGGGCAGGAGCGGTGAAGACAACAGGTTTCCATACATGCGGGCCTGGCGGCGGCAATCGCCCGGGCAGCATGCGACAAACACAGGAGCAAGGGTAAAAATGAACAAACTCGCAGGTCTTGTCCGCACTTTCGCTGCCACCGCGGTTCTGCTGTCCGCGTCCGTTCCGGCGGTCAAGGCCCAGGACGTCTCCGAAGACCAGATCAAGGCGGCGCGCGCGACGATCGCTGCTCTGGGCGTAACCAACAGCTTCGACAACATCCTGCCGAACCTGGCCGAACGCCTGAAGAACACGCTGATCCAGGCATCGCCGAACCATCAGGAACTGATCACCGCTACCGTCGACGATAAGGCGCTCAGCCTTGCCGCCCGCCGCGCCGATCTCGAGAACGAAGCCGCGACGATCTACGCCAAGACCTTTTCGCTCGAAGAGCTGAACGCGATCACCGAGTTCTACAACTCGGCAGCCGGCAAGAAGCTCCTGAACGACGGCCCGATCGCCTCGCGCGAACTCCTGAAGGCTGCCGACATCTGGGCATCGGGCGTATCGCGCGACCTGACCCAGGAAGCGACCAAGTCGCTCGACGAGAAGGTCGGCTCCGCTCAGCCGGCAGCAGCCGAAGGCGCCGTTCAGGCGCCGGCCCAATAAGCTGCAGCGCTTGGCGCCTTCATCACGTTTCGAGGAGCCCGGAGCGATCCGGGCTTTTCTTTTGCCCGGAGGCTCCACTATATGTGCCTGCGACGCAGCCATCGGCTGCGCCCGGTTGCGTGTCGGCCAAGCATCGTTCGGCCCGCTTTTCAGATCGCCATTTCGGCCCGCTTGCTTTCAGGAGACTGCCCATGCCCGCTTTCGACTATGACCTTTTCGTAATCGGCGGCGGTTCGGGCGGCGTGCGCAGCGGACGGCTCGCCGCGAGCCTCGGCAAGAAGGTCGCGATCGCGGAAGAGTATCGCTATGGCGGCACCTGCGTCATCCGCGGTTGCGTGCCGAAGAAGCTTTATGTCTACGCGTCGCAGTTTTCCGAGCACTTCGAAGACGCAGCCGGCTTCGGCTGGACGGTCGGCGAAAGCACGTTCGACTGGAAGAAGCTGGTCGCCGCCAAGGAGCAGGAAATCACCCGGCTCGAAGGGCTCTACCAGAAGGGCCTCAACAATGCCGGCGCCGAAATCCTGCATACGCGCGCCGAGCTCGTCGGCCCGAACACGGTTCGCCTGCTCGACAGCGGCAAGACGGTAACGGCGGAACGCATCGTCATTGCCGTCGGTGGTCATCCGACCCCGCATGACGCGCTGCCGGGCCACGAGCACTGCATTTCGTCCAACGAAGCCTTCGACCTTGCGGAGCTGCCGAAGTCGATCCTGATCGCCGGCGGCGGCTACATCGCCGTCGAGTTCGCCAATGTCTTCCACGGCCTCGGCGTCGAGACGACGCTGATCTATCGCGGCAAGGAAATCCTGTCGCGCTTCGACCATGACCTGCGCCGTGGGCTGCATGTGGCGATGGAAGAGAAGGGCATCCGCATCCTTTGCGAGGACATCATCCAGTCCGTCACGCTCGACGCCGACGGCAAGCGCGTCGCACACACGATGAAGCACGGCGCCATTGCCGCCGACCAGGTGATGCTGGCGCTCGGCCGCGTGCCGAACACCAGGGGCCTCGGCCTGGAGGCCGCCGGCGTGAAGACGGACGAGCGCGGTGCCATCGTGGTCGACGCCTTCTCGCGCACCAGTGCGCCCGGCATCTATGCGCTTGGCGACGTGACCGACCGCGTGCAACTGACGCCGGTCGCGATCCATGAGGCGATGTGCTTCATCGAGACCGAGTATAAGAACAATCCGGTGTCGCCGGACCACGACCTGATCGCGACCGCGGTCTTCTCGCAGCCGGAAATCGGTACCGTCGGTCTGACCGAAGAGGAAGCGGCGCGCCGGTTCGACGAACTCGAAGTCTACCGTGCCGAGTTCCGGCCGATGAAGGCGACGCTTTCGGGGCGCAAGGAAAAGATGATCATGAAGCTGATCGTCAATGCCGCCGACCGCAAGGTTCTGGGCGCTCACATTCTTGGCCATGACGCTGGCGAAATGGCGCAGCTGCTTGGCATTTCGCTGAAGGCCGGCTGCACAAAGGACGATTTCGACCGGACGATGGCAGTGCACCCGACGGCGGCGGAAGAATTGGTAACGATGTATTCGCCGTCCTATCGCATCCGCAAGGGCGAGCGGATCTAACGCTCAGGCGGAAGCTCCCGCAAACCGCGCCTCCTCGCGTTTGAAAAGATCGGCGAGGCGATCGATGACCGTCCGGACCTCCGGGCGGCGGCGGTCGTCGTCGTTTGCCGCGATCCACAACGGATGCGTCAGGCCCTCGATCAAGTCGCCTTCGCGCTTGAGGAATGGATCACCTTCGCCGACAAAGGCGGGCAGGACGCCGCGGCCGGCGCCGTTGCGGATCAGCCGCACGAGAAGGGTGGCACTGTCGGTCCACGTGTGGATCTGCTGCTCGCGGTTTTCGAAGACCCATCTTTCCGCCGGCGAGCTGGCAACTTCGGTGCCAATCGATATCCAGGGAAAGTCCTCGCGCTCCGGCATATTGCCGGCGCGATAGACGGCGTACGCGATGTTGACCGAGCGGCGCACCGCCACGTTACCCGAGTGCGGCTTTTCGTGCAGGACGGCCACATCGGCCTCTCTGAAGGTCAGGTCGAGGCCGCGATGCGCGTGCTTGCAGCAGAAGCGAAAACCGTCGCCCGAGGCGCGGATGTCGGTTGAATGATCGGCGACGAAGCCGGCGAGCCAGGCATCGCTTGCGACCGACACGATCGGCAGCGCGAAGGCGTCGCGGTGCCAATCGGAGATATTTGCGGCGGCATTCCGCATGGCACGGACATGTTCGAGCAGGATCTGGCCGTCATGGGCGAGGCTGTAACCTTGCTGGCTGCGGATGAAGAGTGCCCTGCCGGTCGCCCGCTCCAGTGCGAGCATGCGGCGGCCTATGGTCGGCGCGCTCAAGCCTGTGCGCGTCGCAGCCCCGCTCAAGCCACCCTCGGTCGCAACGTGATAAAACAGTTTCAAATCGTCCCAGGCTGCCTCGACCATAAGCACTCCATGGCGGTCACTGTCTCGTAGTAGCGCGGGTCGCCCGCCTTGGCTTCCGTTCGCGGATGAAAGACGTCTTTCAACGGTGCGCCTACAACGCTGCCGGCAAAGACATTAGGTCTCCGATTGTCTCAAGGCAAAGGAGGCGAGACCATGTTTGAACATTGGGCAGTCATGTGGACGGTTCTGCAACGCGAACGCCGCCGCGAGAAACGCAACGGCCTGGATGATCCGCTCGACGGACCGGAGTGGCGCGGTCTGCACCGGGTGCTGCCGGTCTTCTCTTTCCTGCTTAACTTGCGCAGATCGGACGCGCGCTTGACGCGTTCCGATGCGACACTCACAGGACGTACAGGCGCGCGCTGGGACGCGAGGGCCAGCCATTGCCGGCCGCAAGCCGCCGGGCACGATCGCTGAACAGACCGTCGCCTATCTTCGCGGCGGCTGTCGTATTCGAGATGCCACTATCCCATTGAAACTGCGCATCGTTCTTTCGATATAGGGAGCAGGACTTTCGGGATCGTGCGCTCCCAGGACATATCGTTGCGCGTCGACCGCCCTGCAAAGCAATGAATTCTGGTAGGATGGCTTTCCAAGCGTTTCCTTAACGTCTATAAGCCCGCATTCCGCGGCGTTTCCGGCTGGGCGGGCACGAGGCGTGGCCAAGTGACCGGGGCAGGGCCTGCGGATGGTGAGTGAAATTTCAGAATACCGGGCGGCCGCATTGGCCGTCAGGGCGTGACCCGCGCGGTTGGATCCGCGGCAGACAACAGGTGATCGAAATGGCACAGACTTGGACTCCAAACAGCTGGCGGCAGAAACCCATCCAGCAGGTGCCGGAATATCCGGACCTGGCAGCGCTTGAGGCGACCGAAGCGCGCCTCGCGAAGTATCCGCCGCTGGTGTTTGCGGGCGAAGCCCGTCGTCTGAAGAGTGCCCTTGCCAATGTCGCCGAAGGCCGCGGCTTCCTGCTGCAGGGCGGCGATTGCGCCGAGAGCTTTGCCGAGCACGGCGCCGACACGATCCGCGACTTCTTCCGCGCCTTCCTGCAGATGGCCGTCGTCCTGACGTTCGGCGCGCAGCAGCCGGTGGTAAAGGTGGGCCGTATCGCCGGCCAGTTCGCCAAGCCCCGTTCCTCGGGCGTCGAGAAGCAGGGTGACGTGACGCTGCCGTCCTACCGCGGCGACATCATCAACGGCATCGAGTTCACCGAGGAAGAGCGCATTCCGAACCCGGAACGCCAGATCATGGCTTACCGCCAGTCGGCCGCTACGCTGAACCTTCTGCGCGCCTTTGCGATGGGCGGCTATGCCAACCTCGACAACGTGCACCAGTGGATGCTCGGTTTCGTCAAGGACAGCCCGCAGGCGGAGCGCTACCGTAAGCTCGCCGACCGGATCTCCGAAACCATGGACTTCATGAAGGCGATCGGCATCACCTCGGAAAACCATCCGAGCCTGCGCGAGACCGATTTCTTCACCAGCCATGAGGCGCTGCTGCTCGGTTACGAGCAGGCGCTGACGCGCGTCGACTCGACCTCGGGCGACTGGTACGCCACGTCGGGCCACATGATCTGGATCGGCGACCGTACCCGCCAGCCCGACCATGCGCATATCGAATATTGCCGCGGCATCAAGAACCCGCTCGGCCTCAAGTGCGGCCCGTCGCTGACGGCCGATGGCCTGCTGGAGCTGATCGACCTGCTCAACCCGGCCAATGAAGCCGGCCGCCTGACGCTCATTTGCCGCTTCGGCCATGACAAGGTCGCCGAGCACCTGCCGCGCCTCATCCGCGCGGTCGAGCGCGAAGGCAAGAAGGTGGTCTGGTCCTGCGACCCGATGCACGGCAACACGATCACGCTCAACAACTACAAGACCCGTCCGTTCGAGCGGATCCTGTCGGAAGTCGAAAGCTTCTTCCAGATCCACCGCGCCGAGGGTTCGCATCCGGGCGGCATCCATATCGAGATGACCGGCAACGACGTGACGGAATGCACCGGCGGTGCGCGTGCGCTTTCGGGCGACGATCTCGCCGACCGCTACCACACCCATTGCGATCCGCGCCTCAACGCGGACCAGGCGCTGGAACTCGCCTTCCTGCTCGCCGAACGCATGAAGGGCGGCCGCGACGAGAAGAAGATGGTCGTCAACGGCTGATCTAAATCTTTGGCATCGTTCAGGTTTTCTGAACGTCGCTTTGATGTATTGAATTTGACAATGCCGGGCCGGCTCTGGAAGTTGGCCCGGCATTTTCGTGTCTGGAGCAGGGCGCGGCGCGGGCTGTCGCTTGGGCCGGCGCGCTTCATGGCACGATCGAGGGATCGTGATCTTCAGGAGGGGCCATGCAGGACATTCATCACGGGGGCTGCCTTTGCGGCGCCATTCGCTTCAAGGCGCGCGGAGAGCTGCGCGAACTGATCTTCTGCCACTGCAGCCAATGCCGGAAGCAGACCGGGCTCTATTACGCCGCAACCAACGTTTTAGACCAGGACTTCGAACTGGAGGGGGCGGAGAACGTAACCTGGTACAGGGCCAGTGACAGCGCCAGCCGGGGCTTCTGCCGGCACTGCGGGTCGGCGATGTTCTGGAAGGCGGACGGTTCGGATTATACCTCGATCCTCGCGGGCACCTTCGACAAGCCGACGGTGCTGAAGCCCGGCTACCATATCTTCTGTGAAGACCAGGGCGATTTCTACGAGATCAAGGACGACCTGCCGAAATTCGCGGCCGGCCGCGTCTGAAGGTCAGGCCGGCGGGTTTGCTGCTCGCCGCTCGGCCTGTTCGAAGCCGTTGGCGAGGCCTGCAAGCTTGACCGCCTGCCACTGGCAATATTCCGCGATTAGCCGCTCGCTCAGCCAGAAGAGGCCGCGCTGACCCTCATCGGCTCTTCCAAGCAGGCCCAGGTCCTGGGCGCGGGTGAAGATGCGCCGGATATGGGTGTTCGAGATCATGTAATGCGTGGCGAGGTCCGAGAGGTTTGCCTCCAGCCAGACCTTGCCGTCCACCGGGTCGAGACTCTTCGGCCGCGCCATCAGATCGTCGAGCAGAAGGCCGCCGCACTCGGTCCACACGAACGCCGCGACCCCTTCCGGCGGTTCGGTCCACCGGCGGTCCGATAGCAGCAGGCGGGCGGCGATCGGCTGAGCCCGCTCGAAAACAGTCCGGTCGGCGTCGACGCGCGCGATACGGCATTTGCCGTCGAAGCGATCGAGCGTTCCCATCTGGCTCATGAACCAGCGCAACATGGCGCCTTCGCTGATTTCCGTCGGCTCCAGCGGACGGATCTTCTTGCGCGCCCGCCCGCCATCCGCATCGCGCAGAAGCTTGTAGGTCAGGAGCTCGGCGATGAAGGCCGCGGCAGTGTTGCGGCTGGCGCCGCCGGTCTCATGGATGAACTTGAGGAGGCGCGCGGTCGTGATCCCGGATTCGGGATTGCCGGGATCGCGCTCGAGGTGAAGGGCATAGACAGCCTGGCTGAGGGTCCATTTCTGGTGAGAGGCAACAAGGCGGGCGATGCGGGGAAACGTGTCGTAGGCGGCCATCAGGTCGCGCGCGCTCGCCTGGAGCACGTTGCGTAATTCCGGATGACGAAGAAAACCTTCCGCTGTGAAGGTGAGCGAGCCATCCCGCGCAGCACCTTCCTGCTCTGCCACCACCCGCATCTGCTGCGCACACCCCCAATGCTCGCGCGGCCCGCCGAGGGCAGGGAACTCCAGGAACCCCGCCGGCCAGCTGCCACTCAGCTGTACCCTTCTAGCAGGGCTACCTTGTGCATAACGTGTCAGCAACTGAATTTGTTCAACGGGGCGTTGACGGTTGCCGCCGAGCGCCCCGTTGAAGGGACTACTGCACCAGCACCGGCGACTGGCACTTGACGCCGGTGACGCGCACATCGGCCTCGCCGACCCGTACGCCGACGAGTAGCAGCAGGTTGTAAAGCAGATCGTCGACCGGCTTGGTGACGGCTCCGAGCGTCTGGGCCAGTGCCTGCTGCACGATGGTCGGGCTGCCGAGCGTCAGGAACAGGACCTGGATGTTCAGGTCGAGATTGTTGAGGAGCGTTTGCGTCGTCGAGGTCAGGATGTCCTTGGTCGAGACGGTCTTGATCGACCGGGCCGCAACTTCGGACGGGCTGAAGCTCAGGCGCGTCGGCTTGAGGTTCTGCGCCTCGACATGGGCGAGTGCATCGATCTTGACCACCAGCGCGTCGACGAGCTTGGCTCTTTGCACCCGCGCGTCGGATGAGAAGTTGGACAGGACCGCCGGATCGACGTCGCCGATGGCGATCTCTGCGATGCCGGGCACTGCGTCGACGCTGACCGAAGCATTTTCGGGCGTGCCGCCATAGCACCGGATATCGGCGAGCTTGGCTTCCGCATAGGCGAGCTCGACATAGATCGGCAGGCGGATGCGAATGCCGGCAAGGGCAGCCAGACCGTCGACGTTGACTTCGACGGAAAGGCGGGTCTGGGCCGTGCGCACAGCCGCACCGGGCGTGCCGAGGCGATGGCTCGGCGTTTCGACCGGCGGCTCGCCGATCGCGAGCTTGACCTTGGCAGATGCGATCCCCGGCAGGCCAGCCACTGCATTCAGCGCGATCTGGTTTTCGCCGTTTGCAATCGCGGCTGCGGCGGAGACGATCTGCAGCGCGCTTACCCGCATCGCCCAATCGGAGCCGGCGTCGATCTGCAGGCTCTTCTTCGGGTCGAGGTTGAGGATCTGCGCGAGCGTGAAGGTGCGCTTGTCGCTGGAGGTCGAAAGCTCGATGCTCTTGAGTGCGGCCGTGACCGTCCCGGACAGGCCCTGGACGAGCCGCATGGAGGCAAGCAGCTGCGGCATCGTCAGGTTTGCCTTCAGCACGTCCTCATAGGAGGCCGCCGTCAGGTTGAGCCTGGTCGCGATGATCTTCAGGAACGGCTGGATGTCGATGTCCGCGTCGATGAGCGCCTGGTAATCCATGACCTTGAGCGAGATCGTCGTTCCGAGCATCTGCCCGAGGATGGAGTTGAGCAGCCCGTCATTGAGGCTTGCAAGGCGGGAGCCGACGGAGAAGGCGGCAATCTTCGAACTGGCTGCCGTGCCGTAGACGCTGAGGTCCGGCGCCTTGGTGAAGATCGAGGCGAGGAAGATGTCGCCCTTCCTTTCGAGCATGACCTGCACGGCGTCCGTGGGCGTTGCGTCCTTGATGAAGCGCTGGCCGGCATCGACCGACGGATCGGGAACGTAGCGCCCGCGCGTCACGGTTGCGACGCCGTCAAGCTTGGCGGTGCTGATGTCACCGGGCGGCAAGGTCTTACCATCGATGGTCAACAAACCGTTTGGCGTCGACACACCGTAGTTCAGGCCATTGTTGGCGAAGTGGTTGAGCACGGCCTTCTCGGCGGACGAGACGTTGGCCGCCGCCGCGATCGCGGCGAGATCGACCGTCGACTGCATTTCACGCTTCTGGACGGTGAGGTAGCCGTAGTCGATCGCCAACGCCATGGACGTGATGACCAAGGGCATGGCCAGGGCGGCCGAGACGCCGATGTTGCCGCTACGGGCACGGGCGAGGGAGCTCATGGGATTCCACAGCATATCAGACCCCTCCGATGCGGATGGTTGCAAAGCGCTCGATCTGTTCGCTCGGCATGGCGAAGGTGAACAGGTTGAAGATTGGCAGGTCGCCGGCGTCGTATTTGATCCGGACGGTGAACTGGTTTGCGTTGTTGGCGTCGTCCTTGACGGTGACGGTCATGCGCGACGACTTGATGAAGGCCTGATCCATCGTCGTGCGACGGATATAGTCGGTCGCGAGCCGTTCACGCTCGGTTTCGGAGAGGCCGGCAATGGCCGTGCGGGCGGCATCGGCGGCGATCTGCTGAATGGAATGGGCGGCACTCAGGTAGACGCCGTATGCGATCAGGGTCAGCACGCACATGAAGAAGAGCGGTGCTATTATTGCAAATTCGATCGCAGCGGCCCCGTCTCGGCCACCTAACAGGCGCTTGAAATTGGACATTGCAGCATCTCCGCGTACCCACGTTGCTGTATTTTTCGAATGTCCCTGCACCCCTAACGTGATCCTCAAATATTAATTTTTTCATACTCCGATAAGTTGTTGAATCCCAATGCATTTCGCGATTGTTGCAAAATGTGTATTCACAGTTGAATTAGGGTTTATGAAGATGAGCTAGTTTTCGCCCTGCTGCGACGCCTGCGCGCGCGCCTTGTGCGGGCTCTGAGATGCGCGGAAGGGCTGCCGGTTATCTCGCCGGCAGTGAGTGCAGCTTGGGCCCATATCCGGTCACTGCTGTGCGGGCGGCGCGCGGTAATGTTCGAGCTGACGGTTGAGCGCCGCCAGGTCGGCGCGCAGCTCGGAGATCTCGCGCAGCAGCACGTCGTCGACCTTGTGATGCAGCGCGATCAACTCGACCTCCGATTTGAGATTGACTTCGTAATCCTTCGACGCGGCGAAGCGGTCGCGTTCGGCCTGGCGGTTCTGCGACATCATGATGACCGGCGCCTGCAGCGCGGCGAGCATCGAAAGCACCAGGTTGAGGAAGATGTAGGGGTAGGGATCGAACGCTCCGGTGATGAGCAGCACCGAATTGACCAGAACCCAGCAGACGAGAAAGCCGCAGAAGCCGATGATGAAGCTCCATGAGCCGCCGACCCGGGCGATATTGTCCGCGAGCCTGTCGCCGAAGGAGAGCCCGGCCGTAAACGCCGCGTGGGAATCCGTCGAAAGCGTGCGGCGATCGCGGGCGTGGGCGAGGATGCGGGCCTCGATCTCGCCAAGCTCGCTGATCGGCTTGCCGAAAAGCTGTTTCGAAATGTCGTTGAAATGCGGCATGGGGATCTCCGGTGTTGGCCGGATGAAATCTAGGGCATGTCGCGCAAAAGTCCGCAGCGGTTTTGCTTTGCCCGCGTGCGAACCATCAAAAGCTTAAGGCGTGGGGGAATTCAGGCGCCAGCCAATACCGCCATGGCCGAAGGCGCGAAGCCGGACCGGGTGCGACCCGTCCGGCTTCTTGTGTCAGTGGGTTTCGGCAGCGCTTGCGAACAGGTCCGCGTGCGACTTGAAGAACCGGTCGGTCGAGAAGCGGTCGCCGAACATCATGTCGTGCTGCAGGAAGCGGTAGTCACGCAGCAGTGCCGGCACCTTCGGCTGGCGCGACCATTCGGCGACTTCCTTGCCATTCTTGCGGATCAGCATGTAGCGGTCGACCACGCGGTACTGGTCGTACACCTTGCCGAGGAAACCGGTGTAGTAGGGGTGCTCGTAACCGGACTGCTTGAGGATCTGGTAGGAGAGGAAGGCCGGGCTGATGGTGCCGACGTTCTTCTTCGGACCGGTCTTGTTCGACCAGACGACGAGCGGCGTTTCATGTTGCGCCTTCATCTGCTCCTTCGAACCCTTGCGTTCCGCCGTCACGCCCTTCATGAAACCGGTGCTGGTATAGACGGTGTTGAGCGGCGGCAGGTGGTCGCCGAAGAGTACGATGATCGTTTCGCGGTCACGGTTCTTCGCCCACTCCATCAGCTTCTTCAGGCTTTCGTCAGCTTCCTTGATGCCTTGAGCGTAGGTTTCCAGCACCTGCCGGTCGGCTTCCGGCAGGTCGCCTTCGACCTTGATGGTGTTCTTCGCATAGCGGTTCGCCTCATAGGGACCATGGCCCTGCAGCGTGACGGCGAAAAAGAAGAACGGATCGTCCATCGCATCCGCCTGGTGGATGATTTCGTTGGTCAACGACTCGTCCGAGGCGAAGATGCCGCGCTTCTGCATCGGCGGCATGTTCTCTTCCGACTTGAACATGTCGAAGCCGAAGGCCTTGTAGACGGCGGTGCGGTTCCAGAACCAGCTCTGGAACGGATGGATGGCGCGCGAGACATAACCTTCGCCGCGGAAGAAGGTGGCAAGCGACGGGATCGGATTGCGGATGTACTGCTGGTAGGGGATGCTGCCATAGGGCAGGAACGCGTTGGAGAAGCCGGTCAGCGCCTCGAACTCGACATTGGCGGTCATGCCGCCGAACTCCGGCGAAAAGACGTTGCCCGACTGCATTTCGCGGATCGTCGGCATCGGATCTGGCGACAGCTTGACGTTCGGCAGGCGGGTCGGATCCCAGAAGGATTCGCTCATCAGCACGATGACGTCGGGCTTGCCGCGGTGCGAGGTGCCGGCGGGGAGCGGCTTCACCGGGATGCGGTCGATCGCGTCGGCCATGTAACCGGCGGGCGCGCTGACATTGGCCATCGGCAGGTTGATGGCAAAGGCGAGCGCAAAGCCGTTGTGCTTATAGTTCTCGGTCTGGTCCCACATGATCGGGATGACCTTGAGGCGATCACGGATCCAGGAGAACTGGTTGTAATCCATGATGTTCCAGAAGGCGACGAGCAGCGGCAGCGCGAAGGCGAGGCGGGCGATGCGCTCGCGGGTCGTCAGCTTCGGGAAGGTGCGCCAGGCAAAACGCAGCAGGAGAGCGATGCCAACGACGGCGACGACCAGGCCGACAGCGATGCCGACGGCCGTCCACGGACGGTCCTTCACCAGAACCGGCATCAGTTCCATGATCTGGCGACCGAACAGGAAATCGGTCGGATAGAGCGGGTCGGACAGGAAGACCTGCTTCTGCTGGCAGACGACGGCGGGGATGATGGCAAGCGGCGCAATCACCACGGCCGACTTGTGTTCGCGACCGAAAATGCCGTCGACAGCGAGTAGGATCAGGAAGAAGGCGCCAACGGTCGTCAGCGCCGGGCGCGTCGGATCGAGCATGTAGGCGATGCTATCGGCAAGCGACTGACGCACGATCAGTTCGACGAGGAACACCAGAACGGCTGCGACGAAGAGGGAGAAGAATGCGCTGCGGGTGGCCGCGAGCGTCTTGGCGTGCCGTGTGGCGAAGCCCGGCCTATCGACATAGACACGTGAGCCTCTCGCAACCGCGGAATCGATACTGGCCAACATATTCTCCAATTTCATAAATGCGTCGTGTAACTGTCATACGCCCGTCATTTTGAACAGGGGATGAATGGTTTCTTAACGGGAATGGAGGGTGGCTTTTCGTGGCGTGAAGCAGCGCGAACAGCCCAGTATAAGGACCGGGAAAAACAGAATTTTTCGGTTTTTTTCTCGTCGCTGCGATTGCCTGTGGGTATTTTCCCGCAGATTGCGCTAAAGAACATTGCGAAAGTCAGCTGCAATCGTTCAGGACAGACCGACAGGCCCGCTCATGACCGCCCATAAAAACGCCCCTTCGCTCCTTCGCATCGCCATTGCCCAGCTCAATCCGACCGTGGGCGACATCGCCGGAAACCTGGCCAAGGCGCGTGAGGCGCGCGCCGACGCGGCGCGCCAGGGCGCCGATCTCCTGCTTTTGACGGAGCTGTTCATTTCCGGCTATCCGCCGGAAGACCTCGTTCTGAAGCCAGCCTTTCTGAAGGCGTGTCTCCAGGCCGTCGAAAAGCTCGCTGCCGAGACGGCGGATGGCGGTCCGGGCGTCATTATCGGCTTTCCGCGGCTGGCAAAGACCGGCCGGCACAATTCGATAGCCGTGCTCGACGACGGCAAGGTGATCGCGGTCCGCGACAAGGTCGACCTACCGAACTACGGCGAGTTCGACGAGAAGCGCGTGTTCGATCCGGGCGAGATGCCGGGGCCGGTCAATTTCCGCGGCGTGCGCATCGGCATTCCAATCTGCGAAGACATCTGGGGCGATCTCGGCGTCTGCGAGACGCTGGCCGAAAGCGGTGCTGAAATCCTGCTGTCGCCCAATGGCTCGCCCTACTATCGCGGCAAGGTCGACGTGCGCCATCAGGTGGTTCTGAAGCAGGTGATCGAGACAGGCCTGCCGATGATCTACGCCAACCAGCTCGGTGGCCAGGACGAACTGGTCTTCGACGGCGCCAGCTTCGCCTTCAACACCGACAAGTCGCTCGCCTTCCAGATGAGCCAGTTCGAGGAGGCGATCTCGATTGTCGAATGGAAGAAGGGCGACAGCGGCTGGCATTGCGAGCACGGCCTGAAGTCGCGCCTGCCGGAACGGGAGGAAGCGGACTACCGCGCCTGCATGCTCGGCTTCCGCGACTATGTGAACAAGAACGGCTTCAAGAATGTGGTGCTCGGCCTTTCCGGCGGCATCGACTCCGCCATCTGCGCGGCACTCGCCGTCGATGCGCTCGGCGAGGAGCGGGTGCGCACGGTCATGCTGCCCTACCGCTACACTTCGCAGGAATCGCTGAAAGACGCCAAGGAATGCGCCGAGGCGCTTGGTTGCCGTTACGACATCGTGCCGATTTCCGAGCCGGTCGAAGGGTTCCTCAGCGCTCTCTCCGATACGTTCGAAGGCACGGAGTCCGGCATCACCGAGGAGAACCTGCAGAGCCGCACCCGCGGCACCATCCTGATGGCGATCTCCAACAAGTTTGGTTCAATGGTGGTGACCACGGGCAACAAGTCGGAGATGTCGGTCGGCTACGCCACGCTCTATGGCGACATGAATGGCGGCTTCAACCCGATCAAGGACCTCTACAAGATGCAGGTCTACGCGATCTCGAGCTGGCGCAACACCACGGTTCCGCCGGGCGCGCTCGGTCCTTCCGGTATCGTCATTCCGCAGAACATTATCGACAAGGCGCCTTCGGCCGAGCTTCGCCCCAACCAGACGGACCAGGATTCGCTGCCGCCCTATCCGGTGCTCGACGACATTCTCGAATGCCTGGTGGAAAAGGAGATGGGAACGGACGAGATCGTCGCTCGCGGCCACGACGAGGCGACCGTTCACCGGGTCGAGCATCTGCTCTACATCGCCGAATACAAGCGCCGGCAATCGGCGCCGGGCGTCAAGATCACCAAGAAGAATTTTGGCCGCGACCGCCGCTACCCGATCACCAACCGCTTCCGCGATCGGGGCTAGGGAGTGGACACCCGCTCCGAAGAGACGCACGGCCGACAGGGCCGTCCAGAATTTACGGAGGAGGAAATCCGGCTCCTGCGACTGTGGTCGGCAAGCGACGTTTCGGCCGGCCGGCAGCTTTCGGCGCAGGTCGGCTATTTCGCGACGCCTGCTATCTTCGGGGTCTATGGCCTTGCGAGCGGAAGCCTCACCGTCGTCGGCGTTGCCTTCATCTGCATCCTGCTCCTGCTGGCCTGGGGGCTGGTCACCACCTGGCGGGACCGACGCGATTCCGTTCTCATGCAATCGGTCTGTTCCAAGGTTCTGGCGACCCTGCCGGCGGGTGAAGACAAGAAATAGCGGCCTCGTCCGGGAGAGAAGAGCATGCGCAGTTCCGTCGAAATCCATGACATCACAACAGGTGAAACGCGGGTTGTCTGGCAGACGGACAGGCTGGTCGAGGCACCGAACTGGTCGCGGGACGGCTCACATCTGATCATCAACGATGACGGCAGGATCTATCGGCTTGGCCTTGATGGTTCCGAACCGGTGGAGATCGATACCGGTTTTGCGACGCTCTGCAACAACGATCACGGCCTCTCGCCGGATGGCACGACGATCGCGATCAGCGACAAGACCGAGTTCGGAAAATCGGCGATCTACCTGCTGCCGGCCGAAGGCGGCACACCGCGGCTCGTCACCCGCAACCTGCCGTCCTATTGGCACGGCTGGTCGCCCGACGGGAAAACGGTGACCTATTGCGGCATCCGCGACAAGGTCTTCGACATTTACACGATCTCCGTCGATGGCGGCGATGAGCGGCGGCTCACCCATGGCGAGGGCCGCAACGACGGGCCCGACTGGTCGGCGGACGGCGAATGGATCTATTTCAACTCGAGCCGTACCGGCCAGATGCAGATCTGGCGGATCCGCCCGGACGGTAGCGACATCACGCGGATCACCGACAGCCCCTATGGCGACTGGTTTCCGCACCCGTCGCCTGACGGTAAGCATCTGCTGGTGCTTTCCTATGACGGCGACGTTTTCGATCATCCGAGGGATCTCGATGTCCGGTTGAGGCTGATGGACATGGACGGCGGCAATGCCCGCATCCTGTTCGAGCTCTTCGGCGGGCAGGGAACGATCAACGTTCCCAACTGGGCGCCCTCGAGCGATCGTTTCGCCTTCGTCCGCTACGAACCGGAAAGCTGACCGCGCTGGACAAGTATATCGAGGCCATGCTAGCGATGAGGTCGTTCGCAGGGCGCATCCGATCCGCGGGAAGGGCAAGGCCCACCTGTCTCACTGAACTTGGTTGCCACACCTCTTTTCAGTCTGTGGGCGCGGATACCGGACGTGAATGAAAGGAGGTCTTTCATGATCACGCGCGATCTTTCCGCGAACATTACCCTCGATACGATCCGCAAGCAGGCCAAGGCTTTTTTGAAGGCCGTCAAGGCTGGCGATGCCAGTGCAAGGCAGCGGGCGCTTCCCTATTTCTCCGAACCGACCGCAATGGGCCTTCAGGATGCCCAACTGGTGCTTGCCCGCGAATTCGGCTTTGCCAGCTGGACGCGGCTGAAGCGGCATCTGGAGAAAGCCGAAATCGGCACGCCCTCGACCGAACAGGTCGCAAACCGCTTTCTCGCCCTGGCGACGGTCTCTTATTTCGGTGACATCGCCGCCGATCCCGAGCGGTTCGCTCAGGCGCTCGACCTTCTCAAGGACCATCCTGAGATTGCCGCGGACAACATTCACGTGGCCGCCGCCCTCGGCGACGCCGCGGCGATCGACCGCTTTCTCGATAGCGACCCGAAACTCGCAGAGAAGCGCGGCGGTCCGTTCGACTGGGAGCCGTTGCTCTATACCGCCTATGCCCGCGTTCCCGGCCGCTCGTCGCTGCCGGCGGGTGCCCGCCTGATTGCGCGCGGGGCCGATCCGAACGCCTACTGGCTCGACGACGGCCAGTATCGTTTCACGGCTTTGACCGGCGTCTTCGGCGAGGGCGAGGCGGGGCCGGAGCGGCAGCCGCCGCACCCGGA
>NZ_JTLA01000052.1:0-29372 GCF_000799055.1 Ensifer sp. ZNC0028 | reverse complement strand
CGCGCCGCCTGAGGCAACAAAGCGGGACGTGCGGGGAGATCACGCCCTGCCGTTCGCGGGCAGGCGGGCCGGGGGTGCGGCCCGCCTCATCCCCTTCACGGCAATCGTCCGTGCATGCGAGCCCGTGGGCCACAACGAATTCCGACACTGTCGTCTCCAAGGTCCGGCGTGGATTGCCGCGTGATTGACGGTCGGCAGGTGCGTCCGTGCAACGTGTGGTATCGCTGATACGTTGACGAAGCCCGCGGTTCTATGCATCCTGCCGGCCAACGAACGAAGATGCCGGATACGGCACGGGGAAGAGCAGGGCCAAAGGCCCAAGGCATTGATAAGCTTCGCATTCGCCCAAGGGGACCGCGCGTCTCGCCGGGTCGCCATGGCTTTCTGAAGAGCTGCAGGGTCTCGTCATCAAGGGAAATCTGCAGAGTTGCGGCGCGCTTCGGCGTCGCGAAAGCACGACATACGCATTCACGACGTCATTCGCATCGTTTGCTCGAGGCCGGAGGGGATTGTGAAGGAAAAGTCGAGGTTTCTGCCAGCCCTGCTGGCTGCCATGCTGGCCGCATCCGTGGCGCTGCCCGCCACTGCCGCCGATCTGGTGATCGCCATGCCCAACTGGCCGTCGGGCCAGGCAACGGCCAATATCCTGAAAGTGGGCATCGCCAAGAAGTTCGGGCTCGACGCCGAGGTCAAGGAACTCGGCACGCTCAATGCCTTCGTTGGTTTCGAAGCGGGCACGGTGGACATCCAGCCGGAAGTCTGGCGACCGAACTTCGAAGACGTCGTGCGCAAATACGTGACCGACAAGAAGGTCGGCCAGCTGACAGAGCGTAGCGTGCCGGCCTGGCAGGGGCTTTGCGCCACGCCGGAAGCGGCAAAGACGATCAAGTCCGCCGCCGATCTCAGCGACCCGGAAAAGACCAAGATCCTCGACACCGACGGCGACGGCAAGGGCGAGATGTGGATCGGCGCCGCCACCTGGCTTTCGACCGGCATCGAGCGGGCGCGGGCGGCCGGCTACGGCTACGACAAGACGCTGACGCTGTTCGAGGCGGAAGAGGAGGTGGCGATGGCTGCTGTGGACGCGGCGGTCGCGACCGAGCGGCCGATGGTGTTCTACTGCTACGCGCCGCATCACGTCTTCGAACTGCACCAGATCGCACGGCTCGAAGAGCCGCCGCACGATGCCGCCAAGTGGAAGATCCTGCCGCCGAGCGATCCGCTCTGGGTCTCGAAATCCAGCGCTTCGACCGCCTGGCAGGCGGCGCATTTCCAGATCGCCTATGCCACCGCCTTCGGCAAGAAACACCCTGACGTGGCGAAGTTCCTGGAGAAGGTGGATTTTTCGCCGGAGGAAGTGACGAAGATGAGCTACGCGCTGGAGGTCGAGCGGCAGGCGCCGGCCGACTACGCGAAGAAATGGGCCGAGGACAACGCGGCGCGCATCGACGGGTGGGCCAAGCCATGAGCGGACGTTCTGACGACAATCGCCTTGCCGGCACGGACCGGCCCCTGTGGACGCGGCGCAGGCTCGGTGTCGCGGTGCTTGCCGCCGCCCTTACGCTCGGGCCGCTTGCCGCCTGGGCGCAGACCCAGATCTACGACGCCCGCACCAAGAAATGGGTGAACTACGACAAGAAGAAAGCGCGGCAGTATTTCGCCCGCAACAACCAGCTTCCGGAGGCCTTCCGCCGCCAGGTGGTGACCTTCCGCACGGCGGAACAGCCGGGCACGATCATCATCGACGGCAACCAGCACTTTCTCTATCTCGTGCAGCCCGGCGGCCAGGCGATCCGCTACGGCATCGGCGTCGGCCGCGAGGGCTTTGGCTGGGCCGGCATCGTGCGCGTCGGGCGCACGGCCGAATGGCCGACCTGGACGCCGCCAGCCGAAATGGTGGCGCGCGACCCGAATGCGGCGAAATGGGCGGCCGGCATGCCCGGCGGGCCGGACAATCCGCTCGGTGCACGCGCGCTCTATCTCTACGAGGGCGACCAGGACACGATCTACCGCATCCACGGCACGGTGGAGCCCTGGACGATCGGTCTCGACGTTTCCTCCGGCTGCATCCGCATGAACAATGACGACGTCATCGACCTGCATTCGCGCATCGAGATCGGCGCCAAGGTGATCGTGCTGATGCAGGGGGCGGCGCTCTATAAGGGCGTTTGAGCAGAGCAAGGCGGACCGCTTGAGAGCGGCGCGCCGGCGCATGCATTTTGCAGGTGCAGGCGCCTTGCGGGCGCCAGGATGGAACCGATTGGCTGCCGGGGACACGCGTGGCCGATCGCGCGAAGGAACAGGGACAGAAGATCCGAAGGGGAGGATACGTGGTGAGCGAGGGGATATTGCGTATGAAAGGCCTTGTTCTGGCACTGGCGGCCACGGCCGCGATCGGCGGCTGCCAGTCCGCGCCGAAGCCCGAGGATATGGCCCGCACGAGCCTGCAGACGGCGCCGGCCGACCTGCAACTGCTCTGCGCCCATGCCGCGGCGGGCGCCGCCCAGGTCGACAGCACAAAGGTACTGCCGACCAGTTCGCGCGCGCTCGATGCCGCTTCCTACAGCGTCGACCTCGACGCCGCCGGCCGCAAGTTCACCTGCATCGTCGATACCGCCGGCAGCGTGAAGTCGGTGACGCCGGTCTAGCGACAACCCGGCCGCGGTCATGCCGTCGGCCGTCAATCACCCAGATTGAACAGCGTCGAGGGATCGGCAACGACGGGCGGCGCGTAGAAGGTCAGGCGCGCCGCTTCCATCAGCAGCAGCGGCTGGTCCATCTCGACCGCAAGGCCGGTGATCCAGTCCTGGAAGTCGCGTACCCGGTCGGCGTAGTCGGCCGAAAGGTCATGTGCCTCGGACGGGTCGGCGCCAAGGTCGAAGAGTTCGACCTTTTGCGGCAGCGTCGCCTTCCAGACGAGCTTCCAGTTGTCCCTTCGCACGGCGCCCCCCATGGGGTCGACGTTATAGACCACCTCGGTGCGCGGCGTCGGCTTGCCCTCGCTCAAGGTGGGCCAGAGATTGATGCCGTCGAGCGGCTGGTTCTTGTCGAGCGTCGCGCCGACGATCGCGGCCAGCGTCGGATACATGTCGACCACGTGGACCATGCCTGCGACCTTGCCGGGCTTGATCTTCTTCGGCCAGTTGGCAAGCGCCACCACGCGGGTGCCGCCCTCGTAGAGCGTGCCCTTGCCATCGCGGTAATGGCCGTTGTCGGCCGGCAGTTCGCCGCTCACCTTGCTGTCGCCGGCAAAGAGCGAACTCGTCACGCCGCCATTGTCGCTGTGAAAGACGATGAGCGTGTTGTCGCGCATGCCGCGTTTTTCGAGCGACGCCAGCAGTTTGCCGATGCCGTCGTCGAGCACGGAGACCATCGCCGCATAGGCCCGGCGGTTCTTGTCCGAGATGTGCTTGTAGCGGTCGAGTGTGTCGTCCGGCGCCTGGAAGGGCGTGTGCGGTGCGGTGAAGGCGAGGTAGAGGAAGAGCGGGCTTGCGGGATCGTGGCTATCGACCACCCGGGCCGCCTCGTCGCCGATCAGCGTGTTGTCGAAGCCGATCTCCTCGATCGGCCTGTTGCCCCGGTACCAGTCCTTTACCCCATGGGAAGAGTGCTTGAAGTGGTCGATCTCGCCGACCAGCGCGCCGTAGAAGGTGTCGAAGCCGCGTTGCTTCGGCCAATATTCCGGCTTGGCATGGCCGAGATGCCACTTGCCGACGAGCGCCGTCCGGTAGCCTGCGTCCTTCATCACCTGGGAAAGCAGATACTCGTCGAGCGCCAGGCCATAGGAACCGGGCGAGGGGATCACGCCCGTCTGCAGGCCATAGCGCAACGGGTAACGGCCGGTGAGGAAGGCGGCGCGCGTCGGCGTGCACATCGGCTGGGTGTAGAACTGGTCGAAGGTTACACCGGTGGCCGCCAGCCGGTCGAGATTGGGCGTCCTGATGTCCGAGCCGCGGAAGCCGACATCGCCCCAGCCGAGATCGTCGGCGATGATGTAGACGATGTTCGGCGCGGTCGTGCCGGCTGCTTGCGCCGCATCCGGGGCAAGAGCCGCAAGGCCCGCCGGCGTACCGGCGGCAAGGGCAAGCGCCGCACCGCTCATGAGAACGTCGCGCCGGGTCGGGCCCGCTTGCGGATCCGCGCCAGCCGTCTTGTCGCCGCATGCGTTTGCACGGGCGTTATTCGCTTGCAGTTCAGACATGCGCACCCCCTGGAAATGCGACCCGGCCGGACGGCGGATCCTTCTATTCGATATAGCTAATATCTGCATCTTCCGGTAGCGCCGTCAATTAACATTGTCGTGGTGGCGAAGGGGCGAAATGCCGCGTCTCGGACGGCCTATCGACGGCTGCATCAAAGAGCTGTCGTGGCACTGAGGCCGATAATTTCATGGGATTAAGCTTTGTGCGGTGCAAATAAATAATGCTGCAGTGCAAATAGTATTTTGACTAATTGCGTTGTTTGATCAGTATATTTTTCAAAACTTCTTCCAAGTTTTGTAAATCTGTGCTCTCATAGGTTTAGTTGGAAGGAGGAAATGCCATGCCCTCGTTCTTCGAGCACTTTGCACTTTTCGACGCCTTGATCGTTGCGGCGATCTGCACACTTCTGATCCTGAGTTACTTCAGCCGCGAGGCCTGAGGACTGCGGTCGCGAAGGCGGGTTGATTGCCGACCCGGAGCGGTCGGAAAACGCCTGGCATGCGCGTCATGCCAGCCGTCGTGGCGCCTCCGAACGGCGACAACTCCTGGCTATTTTCATTTTCTATCTGCACAACTTTACGGCTGTGAAGGTCTTTGCTACCTGAGACGCTCAGTCGAGGGGTAGCAGCATGGCAGTTTGGTACTATTTGACCGGACCGGATCAACACGGTCCTGTCGATGACGACGATCTCCGAGCGCTTGTTCGGGATGGCAGGATCACGCAAGAAACCATTGTGTGGCGCGAAGGTCTGGAGGAACGGCAGGCGGCCGGATCCCATCCAGACCTTGTCGATGCCTTTGTGCCGCCACCCATCTCGGCGACCGCAGCCGAGGCGGATGCCGCCGAACCCATCGTCGAGGAACCAGCCGTTCAACCCGGACTGATCCGCAATTCCCGGCCCTGGCCACGGTTCTGGGCGCGCCTCATCGACAATTTTCTATTCTCCCCGCTGCTCGGATTCGGTATCGGGCTATTGGCCGTTATCTACGCTCCGAACATCTACCTGCAAATCGTCTCCATAAATGGCGTTCTATTCGGCTTGATGTTGTTGCCGCTTGTCGCTTTGGTGCTGGCGCTTAGCATGACGATCACGGGGACGACGCCGGGCAAGGCGATCGCGGGTGTGCGCGTCCCGGTGCCTGCGGGTCGCAACCGTGCCCTGTTCTTCCTCGTAAGGGAGTTCAAGGTATGGGTTATCGGCCTCGGGCTGGGCATTCCGATCATCGCGCTCTTCACCCAGATCCGACAGCACCGCCGCGTCTCTCTTGGGCAACCCGCAAGCTACGACAGCGGGAACCCCGTCGTTGTCGCCGATCCCTCGCAGTTTCGGTTCGGGGTGACCCTGGTCGTGGCGGCCGCTCTCCTCATCGGTAGTTTCGCGCTGCAAGCGGAGGAGCGGGCCATGGAGAGCAACCTAAAGACCACTCAGGGCTGGTCCAACCCTATGACCCAGCGCGTGGCGACGATCGGGAGGTCCTGGAAGCCAGAGGAACTTGAGACCAATAGCGGTCGGATTTTCTACTTCGTTTCCGACGAACTTCTCTCCGAGGCGCTTTTCGGGCACGAACAGTTGCCTTCGGATGGCATTGGAGCGGACCGCTATGCGGAGGCGCTCGAGAAAGTGCTCCGCGAGGAGGTCGATATCACCACCGGCTGGCAGCCCGTCACTATTTTTGACATGGCGGGCCTTCAGGCAGGCCTCAGGGCAACGGGCAAGGCAGTGAGCGCAGAGGACACGTCTGTTGAAGTGACGGTCGCCGTCAGCGGTCGCGATGCGTGGAGAACGCTGGTTTACACCCGCGGCAATTCCGCTGAGCAGGAGGCGGAGAAGAGACGGTTTGTCGACGCCATGTTTGCGACGACGAAGTAGCGGAGTTCGGCGGCGCGGGCGCGCGGGCGGCTCTCTGAATGCGCTTCAGTCCGCGCGGTTCGCCGCGACATGCAGCCAGCGGGTCGGCTCGCCGTCATAGCCGCCGCCGTCGGCCTCGCCGATGTCGACTTCGGGCCAGCCGGCGTCTTCGAAGCAGGCACGCAACCAGCCGGCTGAGGGGTAGTTGAAGTAGCGGCCGAAGCGGTCGTGGCCTTCCGTCTCGCCTCCCTTGAAACTCGCCTGCAGCAGGCCGCCAGGTTTCAGCGCCCGGCGAATGCGGGTGAGCACGTCGGCGAGCTCCGTGCGCGGCACATGCAGGAGCGAGGCCTCGGCCCAGATGCCGTCGAACCGATCTTCCCAAACGATCTCCTGAAACGCGATGACCTCGACCTTGCAGCCGATGCGCGCTTCCGCTTCCCGCGCCAGTTCCGCCGAGCCGTCGCAAGCGCTGACGTCGAAGCCATGCTCCAGCAGGACGAGGCTGTCATGTCCGCCGCCGCAGCCGAGATCGAGCACGCAAGCCCCGGGAGCGAGGCGGGCCATGAAGGCCGCCAGACGCGCCTGCGGCGGCTTGCGGTCGCGCGCCGCATAGGTGGCGGCATTGTCGCGATAGAAGGCGAGAGTATCGTCGTCGGGTTTTGTCATCGATGCTTTCTGGGCGTTGGTGGCGGGCGTGGGAAGGGCGATTGCCGTGGCCGCGAAAAGATCCGTTCCGGCAACTGACCGTTCTCGTCCTCGAAGCCCGGCAACAGACTAGACGAAGATGGTGACAGGCGGAGCAGAAATGTCGAGGTGCCGCGCGCAGAAGGGCTGATCGACAGACCGGGCGCTTCCGGATAAGCATGTGGCAATTGTGCTTAGCCGGAACCTTCAATGGCCGATCTCCCCGTTCTCCTGACTTTCGTTGCAGCCCTCTTTGTTCTTGAGATCACGCCCGGTCCGGACATGATGCTGGTGCTCGCCCGCGGGATCGGGCAGGGGCGCCGGGTGGCGCTGTTGACGGTGGTCGGCATGATTTTCGTCGCCGGCGTCGTGCAGGTGGGGCTGCTCGTTCTCGGTGTCGCCTCGCTGCTGAAGGCCTATCCCGCCGGGCTCATGCTTCTGCAATGGGCGGGGGCGGCCTACATGCTCTATCTCGGCGCGCGGATGGTCTGGTCGAGTTTCGGCGATGCGGGCGCAGCCAAGCGACTGGCGGCGACCGAGGTTTCCGACTGGCGCGCGGTCCGCGAGGGAACGATCAACAGCCTGACGAACCCGAAGTCGCTGCTCTTCATGTTCGCCTTCCTGCCGCAGTTCGTCGATCCGACCGCCGGCCCCGTGTGGCTGCAGCTTGCCGTGCTTGGCACCGTGCAGAAGCTCGCAGGCATCCTCTCGCTCGGTTCGGTGGGGCTTGCCTCGGGAACGGTCGGCCAGGCGCTTTATCGCTTTCCGCGGCTGCTCGTCTGGCAGCAGCGTTTTACCGGTGCCGTCATGCTGGTGCTCGGCATCCGGCTCCTCTTCACAGGCAACGCCGGCGCGCCAGCGGTCAGAACGTGATGCAGCGGTTGCCCCCGCTGGTGGCGGGGACAGCGCTTGAATGACGTGCCGCGACGGCAGAGTGCCCAGGCCCTCTGCCGCGTGGTGTCGATCGGCCGGGTGTGGAGCCGGCAATATCTACGGTGTCACTTGGCCGCCTGGGTGGTTCCGAGCACGTAGTCCCCGTCCCAGTGCCAGATCTGCTTGTCGTCGACCGTAACCTTCACGATCGCCTGGAAGCCGGCGAGCGTGCCGCTGCCGGCATGGAACGCGCAGGTGCCGAGCGGCGGCTTGGCCGTATCGTAGACGACGCAATATCCGACCGCCGAGTCACCGTTTCCAACCGAGATGACGGCAGTGCTGCTGGAGAAGAGGGGGTTGGCGACCACCGGTCCATAATAGAGGATCTTGGTGCCCGCCGGGATCGCTTCGAGGTTCGATTCCGTGATGGTGCAGAAGCTCGGCGTGTCGCCGGTAAATTGGCTGCACTCCTTGGCAATCTTGAGGGGTTGCGTCTCCGGCGCTGCGGGTGCTGCGAACGCCGTTTGTGCCAGCGCCAGGATGGTGCCAGCCGACAGGATAAACAGTCTGCTCATAGCCTAGTCCCTCCGGTCGAATTGAGGGGCGGGATTTTACGCTTCGGCCTCTCCCCCGGCAATTTGCCTCTTCGGATTATCAGGGCACCGGGTGCAGCGGTCGGCCCGTTCGGAAAGCCTCGCAAGGCACAGCATCGGGCAGGCTGAACCATCCGGTCGAAAGGCAAGGAAAGACCATCCCGCAAGGCGCTGCCCTGCGAGATGGCGGCGGCAAAGGGCATCATCTCTATTGCTTCGCGTTCGACAGCTTGCCCATCACCTCGTCGAGGTTGAAGCTCGCCGGCTTCTGGCGGATCGGAAAATCCTTGAAGCTTTCGAGCCACTTGGCGACGAGCGCCTGCGAGGGCACGAGGATGAAGGCACGCTCGGCCATCCAGCGGTCGTATTCGAAGGATTCCGGGCCGCGCTCGAACGGATCCGCCCTGAGGTTGAAGATCAGCGGGATGCGCATGTTGGTGAACTCGCGCTGCCAGACGCCGATGCCGGTGTGTTCCTGGATCTTGAAGTTGAGCTTCCAGTCCAGCACGCGGACCGCGACCAGTTCGCCGTCGTCGTTCCAGTAGAGGAAGTCGCGGCGCGGGCCATCGGCGACTTCGCCGCGGAAGAAGGGCATCAGGTTGTAGCCGTCGAGGTGCACCTTGAAGGTCTTGCTGCCGGCCTGATAGCCGGTCAGGCACTTGGCGACGACATCCGGTTCGCCGGCCGCCGCACAGAAGGTCGGGATCAGGTCGTAGTGCGAGAACATGTCGTTATAGACCGTGTTCGGCTTGATGACGCCCGGCCAGCGGATCAGCATCGGCACGCGGTAGCCGCCTTCCCAGTTGGTGGCCTTCTCGCCGCGGAAGGGCGTCGTGCCGCCATCGGGCCAGCTCATCACCTCGGCGCCGTTGTCGGTGGTGTAGACGACGATGGTGTTGTCGAGCACGCCGAGATCCTCGAGCTTCTTCAGGAGTTCGCCGACCATGCCGTCATGTTCGACCATGCCGTCGGGGTAGAGGCCCTTGCCGGTCTTGCCCTGGGATTCGGCCTTCAGGTGCGTGAAGATGTGCATGCGGGTGGAATTGAAGTAACAGAACCAGGGCTTCTCAGCATTATGCTGCCGGTCGATGAAATCGAGCGCTGCCGCCAGGAACTCGGCATCCACCGTCTCCATGCGCTTCTTGGTCAGGGCGCCCGTGTCCTCGATCCGACCGTCGGCATAGGAATGGATGACGCCGCGCGGGCCGAAGCGTTTGGCGAATTCCGGGTTTTTCGGATAGTCCGGGTTCTCCGGCTCCTCCTCGGCATTGAGGTGGTAGAGGTTGCCGAAGAATTCGTCGAAGCCGTGGGCGGTCGGCAGGAATTCGTCCTTGTCGCCCAGGTGGTTCTTGCCGAACTGGCCGGTGGCGTAACCCTGCGCCTTCAGGAGTTCGGCGACGGTCGGATCCTCGGGCTGCAGGCCGAGATCGGCGCCGGGCAGGCCCACCTTCGTCAGGCCCGTGCGGATCGGCGACTGGCCGGTGATGAAGGCGGCGCGGCCGGCGGTGCAGCTCTGCTCGCCATACCAGTCGGTAAACATCGCGCCCTCGTTGCCGATGCGGTCGATGTTCGGCGTGCGATAACCCATCATGCCGCGGTGGTAGATGCTCGGATTGAGCCAGCCGATATCGTCGCCCATGATCATCAGGATGTTCGGCTTGCCGCTGCCGCCCGTGGCCGGCGTGCCCGATTGCTGGGCGTGCACGGCGGGGGCCGAAACCGTGAGGGCGGCTGCGGCGAGCGCGCTGCCGCCAAGCAGGAGATCGCGCCGGCTGACGCTCAAATGCGGTTCATCTTGAGGCTCAGTTCGTTCGGAATCGGATACCGGATGATTGCTCATGGCACGTCACTCCATATCGCCATAGGGATCGGGACTTCGTGCCGCCTGGTTCGTGCGATCGGGACAGGGCCGAGATCCATGCGGCACATGAAAGTGCTTCAGCGGCCGTTCGCGTCCTCGTGGACGTACGGCGCTGTCATGAAAGACAGTCGGTGGACGCGCGACTGTGCGCTCGCTTGTGGCAGGCGGCAAGGTGTAACAGTTACGCGAATGGCTTGCTTTGCCGGATGGCGCATGGCATTCGGCTCGAACTGACGTTACGTCAGGTTCTGGACGCAGCGTACGGGGAGGCCGAAGCGGCCGAAAAACACACGGAATTAGGTCAATAATATTGACATAAATTAGCCGTCGTGGTCCTGTCGCTTCACCGTCAGGAGTATCCGGTGTCAAGTGTGATCGCTTGAAGCGGAAAGATGCTTTAGAACGAAAATACCAGAGCGTCATTTGTGCGTTCATCTGAACGCACGGCGCTCTTCAATGAAGCGGGAGGAAGCGGAGAACCGCTTTCCGCATATAATCTCTGAGGAAACACCCCATGCTGGATTGGGAACATATCTTCGCGACGCGCTCGAGCCGGATGCGCGCCTCGGAAATCCGCGAACTGTTGAAGCTGCTCGACCGTCCCGACATCATCTCCTTTGCCGGCGGCATTCCCGACCCGGCGCTGTTCCCGGATGCGGAATTCAAGGACGCCTATGCGGAGATCTTTTCCGGTCCGGCCGTAAGTGCTGCGCTGCAGTACTCGGTCAGCGAAGGCTACAAGCCGCTGCGCGAATGGCTCGCCAAGGAGATGGAAAAGATCGGCATTCCCGCCGGTGCCGACAACATCTTCATCACGTCGGGTTCGCAGCAGGGCCTCGATTATCTCGGCAAGCTGTTCCTGTCGCCGAACGATACGGCGCTCGTCACCTGGCCGACCTATCTCGGCGCGCTGCAGGCGTTCAACGCCTACGAGCCGACCTATGACCAGCTGAACCCCAACGGCAACCGCACGCCGGAAGCCTACCGCCAGGCGGCAACCGATGCCGGCGGCCGCGTCAAGTTCGCCTATCTCTCGGCTGACTTCGCCAACCCGACCGGCGAAACCGTCGACCGCGCCGGCCGCGAGCGCGTGCTTGAACTTGCCGAAGAGCTTGACATTGCCGTCATCGAAGACGCTGCCTACCAGTCGCTGCGTTACGACGGCGAGCCGGTGCCGCCGATCCTGGCGCTCGAAATCGCCAAGAAGGGCGACATCAACAACACCCGCACGATCTATTGCGGCTCGTTCTCCAAGACTCTCGCCCCCGGCCTTCGCGTCGGCTGGGTCTGCGCGTCTGAGAAGGTCATCCGCAAGCTGGTGCTCTTGAAGCAGGCCGCAGACCTCCATTCCTCGACCATCAACCAGATGGCGATCTGCACCGTTGCCGAGCGCGGCTTCGACCAGCAGGTGGCCAAGATCCACCGGGTCTACAAGCAGCGCCGCACGGCTATGCTCGCAGCGCTTGAAAAGTACATGCCCGAGGGCGTGTCCTGGACGAAGCCGGAAGGCGGCATGTTCGTCTGGGTGACGCTGCCGAAGGGCATGGATGGCGCCGCACTGCTGGCAAAATCGATCGAGACGGCCAAGGTCGCCTTCGTTCCCGGTCGCGCCTTCTTTGCGGATGGCTCGGGCGAGAACACGCTGCGCGTCTCCTTCTCCTGCGCCAACGACCAGATGATCGACGAGGGCATCCGCCGTCTCGGCGACCTTATCCGTGGCGAAGTCGCGGCGCTGGCGGCTTAAGGCACCGGCTTTCCGGAAATAGTCGAACGCGCTCGCTCCGGCGGGCGCGTTTTTCTTTTGGCTGGTAAAACCTTCTTCTTTTAGTCAAGATGACGCATTGATCGAAGCGGGGCCTTCCGATAGACAGGACGGACATGACCGGGCACGCCCGGCCACGTAAGCGTTAACGTCACTCAACGCGTATGATCGAACGGCCAGAAGCGGCTTCGATCTGCGCGACTGTGTCCTGCGGATCGAGCTTTCAAGGCCCTCCAAAGGATGCAAATGGACAACTTTCCCGCCTATTCCCATCTCCCGACGCCGCGTATCGAACGTGTTCGCCACGAGCTGAAGCGCCGATCGCTTGTCGTTTCCGCGATCGAGCGGGTCACCCCCGGCATGCTGCGGATCACGCTTTCCGGCGACGATCTCGGCGATTTCGTCAGCCTCGGGGCGGATGACCACATCAAGATCTTCGTGCCCGGCGCCGATGGCACGGTGGAGCACCGGGATTACACGCCGCGGCGCTACGACACCGACGCCTGCACGCTGGTGCTCGACTTCGCGCTGCATGAGGCGGGGCCGGTGACGGCCTGGGCGATGAATGCCGCGGTCGGCGATCATCTCGAAATCGGCGGGCCGCGCGGCTCGGCGGTCGTCTCGGGAGACTTCAAGCGCTGGCTGCTGATCGGCGACGAGACGGCGTTGCCGGCGATCGGGCGGCGGATCGAGGAGACGCCGGCGGGGCATCAGATCACCAGCATCGCCGCGGTCACTGGGCTGGACGAGCGGCAGAAATTCCGCACCAAGGCGGCACTCACCACCCATTGGGCCTATCGCCCGCTCGGCCAAGCGCACGATCCCGCAGCGCTGCTTGCCGTCGTGCGTCAGGTGGCGCTGGAGCCCGGCACCTTCGTCTGGATCGCGGCCGAAGCCGCGGTCACCCGGGCGATCCGCTCCCATTTCGTCGAGGAGCGCGGCCTGCCGCTCACCTGGCTGAAAGCCTCGGGCTACTGGGTGAAGGGCAAGGCCGACAGCACCGAGAAGTTCGAATAGGCCATCTCGCTCTCCGGGAACGCGCGGCCGGCGGATCGAAAGATCCGCGCGGGCCTCCCGCGTCTGTCTCAGGCGCGCCTTTCCGAAGGGGCCTGCCGCGCTGATGTCGACAGCGCAGGGCCGGCAGAACAAGACCGGGAAAACCGTTCAGTTGCCCGGTTGCGCGGTTGCTTTGTCGCGGAGAGTCAGCTCATTTCGCTTGCTTGGGCGACGTCGATCCGATCCTGCGGAGCGACGGCTCCCACCCGTGGTTCACTTCGAGGGCAGGGCAGGCTTGGACCTCATCGACGATCAAGCGCAATCCGATCAGCCGACGCCGCGCATGTATGCCTGGGCGCGCAATTCGGCCGCCTATCGGCTGGCGCGGCAGATGCTGACGGAAAAGCAGCTCTTCGACGCCATCTCGCGCAAGGCGCGGGAGAAGTTCGAGGATATCAGCGTCAACCAGGTGGAACTGCTGGCCGCTGCCGCCGTGACCTTTGCCTATGACAACGGCGCGCTTAACGACAAAGCTTACGCCGAGATCAAGACCCGCTCGGCCATGCGCGGCGGCAAGTCGAAGCGGGCGATCGCCCAGAAGCTGTCGGAAAAAGGCGTCGCGCGGGATGCCGTCGCTGCGGCGGTGGCGGAAGCCGACGATCTCTATGCAGCCGTCGTCTTGGCGCGAAAGCGCGCCTTCGGACCGTTCCGCAAGGCGGCGCTCGACGAGAAGCGCACGGCCAAGGAGCTTTCGGCCTTTGCCCGGGGCGGCTTCGGCTTCGAACTGGGCAAGCGGGTCTTTGCGATGTCGATCGACGAGGCCGAGGACATTCTGTTCTCCGGCCGCTCGCTCTGACCTCAAGGGTCCGCTCCTGCCGTCAGAGCCGCGAACGGCCACGCCCTAAAATAAACATATGAATGAATCATTCATATGTTATGACGTCGGCTCGTTTCGTCAATCTGGTCGCGGCACTCGGCACGGCTCTCGCCGATGCCCAGGTCAGCGCCTGCGAAAAGCTCGGCGTCGTTCCGAGCGACGCCGCTGCCCTGATCACGGTCGGTTATCACCAGGGAATGTCCGTCGGCGCGCTGGCGCCGATCATCGGCTTTACGCAATCGGCCGCCGTGCGCTCGGTCGATCGGCTGGTGGCCCAGGGGCTGATTGAGCGGGGGCGGGGCGAGGACAAGCGCCAAGTCGCGCTATCGCTCACGGCAGCGGGCATGGCCCTGCGCAGCGAAGTACTCGATGCCCGCGGAAGGGCGGTCGAAAAGGCGGTCGCCGCACTCGATCCGTGGCAGCAGGTCGATCTCGAACCGATGGTGGAGACGATGCTGGCGGCGCTGACCGCGGACCGCCGCAGCGCCGACCATATCTGCCGGCTTTGCGACGAGACCGTCTGCACGCCGGAGACCTGTCCGGTCGAGCGCGTCGCGGTCGCCCGAGAGGCCGGGCCGTGACCGGGCACGGGCAGGAGGCGGTTGCCGGCAAGCTCGGGCTTGGGGCTGCCGTTGCCGCCATGGTGCTGTCCGCCGCCTGCTGGGGCTTTGCCACCGTCATGTCGAAGGGTGCGCTTTCGGCCTTTTCGCCGGCGTTGCTGGTCAGCCTGCAGCTCGGTGCCAGCGTCGCCTTTCTCTGGAGCGCCGTCGGCGCCTCCCGGCAAAAGCTGCGCTTCGACCGCCATACGCGGCTGGCGGCGCTGAGCGGTGTGCTCGAACCGGGGCTTGCCTATGTCTTCGGCACCTTCGGCCTGCTCCTGACGACGGCCGGCAATGCCTCGCTGATCGCCACCACCGAACCGCTGCTGATCGCGCTGCTCGCCTGGCTCCTGTTTCGCGAGAAGGTCGGCCTGCCGACCCTGCTTGCGATCCTTGCGGCGATGGCCGGTGTTGCGATCGTCACGGGCGCGCATGGCGCCGAAAGCGGCTTCAGCCCGGCCGGCGACCTTCTCGTCATTCTCGGCACGGTGTTTGCGGCGCTCTACGTGGTGGCAAGCAGCCGGCTCGTCGCCAAGGTCGATCCGCTGGTGCTCGCGGCCCTGCAGCAGTCCGTCGGCCTCATCTTCGTGCTGGTCTTCCTGTTCGCCTGGGTCTCGCCCCAGGCGATCGGCAAGGACCTGGCCGCTGCGGAGGCGGGCATGCTGGCGCTCGCTTTTGTGTCGGGCATCGTCCAGTACGCGCTTGCCTTCTGGCTTTACCTGATCGGCCTCAAGCGCCTGCCGGCAAGCACGGCCGCGCTGTTCCTGACCCTGACGCCGGTCTTCGGCATCGGCGGCGCGGCGTTTTTCCTCGGCGAAGCGGTGACGCCGTGGCAGGCGATCGGCACGCTCGTCATCATCGCCTCGGTCGCCGTCGCGTCGCAGGTTTCTCGCAGGTGACACCGATGCAAGCGCGGGACACGGGTATCGGCGGCGCAAGAGCGGCCGCGACTATCCGCGCTTCAGCGCCGGATCGTCCATCGCCGGATTGTAGAACAGCGACAGCGTCAGGCTGCGGGCGATGCGCTCGGCCGTGGCCATGAACCAGGCCTTGGCCTCGCCGTTCGGGGCGATGTCGTCGAGCGTCGTTGCAAAGAGATCAAGCCATTTCGGGAAGAGATCCGGCGTCATGTTGGCGACGCCGACATGGGCCTGCACCGGCTTGCCGCCATAGGCGCCGTTGCGAAAGGCCACGGCCGACCAGAAGCTCTTCATCTTTTCCATATGTTCCGGCCAGCGGCCGGAAAGTCTGGCGTCGAAGACGGGGCCAAGTTCGGGATGGGCAAGCACCCGGGCATAGAAGGTCTCGACGAGACGGTCGATGAAGGCCGCATCGATGCCGATCGCCTTCATCTCGGCTTCCGCTCGCTCGCGGATCGCCGCGACATGGGCGGCGCGGCCCTGCAAGTCGTTGTCGTCCATCCCGATGTCCTTGGTCTAAGTAGCCTTGCGTCTGCGTGCTTGTATTTGGCGCCTTGCATATAGGCATGCGGGGGTGTCGCGCCAGAGGCGAAAGGGGCGGTTGCGGCAATCTGTCAGGATGGCGCCGGCCGAATTCTCCAAGGGCTGCTCACCCCCGCCTTGCAACAGATTGCCCGCGGCGCGCGGTGCAGTAACGGTTGCGGAGCGGCACATCGTAACTGTTACGTACTTGGACACCCCCGCCCTCAGGCGCATCATCCGCCCGGTCCTCGACAGCAGTGCATTTCCGATCGCCTTAACAAGGAGAATACGATGAGCATGCATGACGATAGCAAGGCCACGCCCGCGATGGCCGAGAATGGGGTGACGGATGTCAGCCGCCGCGACCTCCTCCTCAGCGGAACGATTTTTGCGGCCGCGTCGCTGGTGGCAGGCGCTGCTTCGGTAAGCCCGGCCAAGGCGCAATCCTCATCCTCTTCGAGCGGCAAGCCGCCGAACATCCTCGTCATTTTCGGCGACGATATCGGCATTCCGCAGATCAGCGCCTACACGATGGGGCTGATGGGCTATCGCACGCCCAATATCGACCGCATTGCCGCCGAGGGCGCAATCTTCACCGACAGCTACGGCCAGAACAGCTGCACGGCGGGACGCGCCTCGTTCATCCTCGGCCAGGAGCCGTTCCGCACGGGGCTCTTGACGATCGGCATGCCGGGCGACCCGCATGGCATCCAGGACTGGATGCCGACGATCGCCGACGTCTTGAAGACCAAGGGCTATTCGACGGGCCAGTTCGGCAAGAACCACCTCGGCGACCGCGACGAGCACCTGCCGACAGCCCACGGCTTCGACGAGTTCTTCGGCAACCTCTACCATCTGAACGCCGAGGAAGAGCCGGAAGGCTACTTCTATCCGAAGGATCCGGAGTTCAAGAAGAAGTTCGGTCCGCGCGGCGTCATCAAGTCGAGCGCCGACGGCAAGATCGAAGATACCGGCGCGCTCAACACCAAGCGCATGGAAACGATCGACGAGGAGTTCCTGACCGCCGCCAAGGACTACATCGACCGGCAGGTGAAGGCCGACAAGCCGTTCTTCTGCTGGTTCAACTCGACCCGCATGCACGTGTTCACGCATCTGAAGCCGGATTCGATGGGCAAGACCGGCAAGGGCATCCATGCCGACGGTATGGTGGAGCATGACGGTCATGTCGGCCAGCTCCTGAAGCAGCTCGACGATCTCGGCATCGCCGACAACACCATCGTGCTCTACACCACCGACAACGGTGCCGAACTGGCGCTGTGGCCGGATGGTGCGCAGACGATGTTCCACGGCGAGAAGGGCACCACCTGGGAAGGCGGCTTCCGCATTCCGATGATGGTGCGCTGGCCGGGCGTGGTGAAGCCGGGCACGCAGATCAACGACCCTGTGACCCTGATGGACTGGCTGCCGACTTTCGCGACGGCCGCCGGTATCGCCGACGTCAAGGAAGAGATGAAGAAGGGCTTCAAGGGCACGTCGAAGACCTTCAAGGTGCATCTCGACGGTTACGACCTGACAGGCATGTTGAAGGGCGAGGCGAAGACGCCGCCGCGTGACTCGGTCTACTACTTCGACCAGGGCGGCAATCTCAACGCCATCCGCTGGAACGACTGGAAGCTGAGCTTCGCCCAGGCAAGCCACGGCAATATCGCGACAGCCACCCGTGAGGTGCCGAGCTGGGCCGTCATCGCCAACCTGCGCATGGATCCCTATGAGCGCGGCATGGAGGACGGCGGCGGAGCGGTCGAGTTCCTGGCCCGCAACATGTGGCTGCTGGTGCCGATCCAGGGCAAGATCAAGGAGTTCTTCGCCGACTTCAACGATTATCCCTACCAGGCCGGCAGCACGCTGAATGCCAGCGGCATCAACTACGGTTGGTTGGCCCAGCAGGCCGCGATGAAGCGGCTCGGCGAACTGGAGAGCCTCGCTCCGCGGTAACTGCACGAGACCCCGCCGCTGGCATGCGCTGGCGGCGGGGACTCTTTTGACGACCCCAGCGGCTGGCAGGGCACCGATCGCCCCGATCTGGATCGCCGTCCCGCTGCGCGCAGCACGCACCTCAGATGATCCGGGACCTCCATGGATTTCCTCATTTCGCTTGCCGAAGTCAGCATCCCCGCCTTTGCTGCCGTCCTGCTGGTCGGCCAGCTTGCGGCCCACGAGATCGGCTACCGCTTCGGCGTGCGCAGCAAGGAGCGCGCCGGCGGCCAGATCGAAAACGTCGGGGTGGTCGTCGCCGGCATGCTCGGGCTCTTGGCCTTCGTGCTGGCGTTGACGCTTTCGTTCTCGACCACGCGCTTCACGGAGCGCCGGCAGGGCACGCTTGCCGAGGCCAACGCCATCGGCACCGCCTGGCTGCGGGCCAAGGCGATCGGTACGCCCGAAGCGCTCGATATCGCCAAGCTGCTCGAAGACTATACCAAGGCGCGCGAGGACTTCGTGCGCGCCGGGCGCAACAGCGATGCGCTTGCCAAGGCCAACAGTGACACCTCCAAGCTGCAGCAGCAGATCTGGCAGCGGGTGACGACGATCGTCCAGCAGGACCCGGACGCCGTCTCGGCATCGCTGATGTCGGCCGTCAACGAGACCTTCGACGCCAGCACGGCCGAACGCTACGCGCTCGGCATCCGCCTGCCATGGCAGATCTTCTGGCTGCTGCTCGGCGTCATGATCCTGAGCATGGGCGCACTCGGCTACCAGTTCGGCCTCAAGGGACGGCCGGTACGCATGCTGATCGTGCTCCTGACGCTCGTCTGGACGGCGATCATCGTCAACATCCTCGATCTCGCCTCAGCCAGGGTCGGCAACTTCCGCACGGATACGTCCGTCTATCAGTGGACGCGGCAGGGGTTCAGCGGGAGCAGCGCGCCGCAGTGATGTCGGCGGGATGGACTTGCGCGCAGGTTGTCGACGGAAACGGAGCCGCGTCATCCTTTCGGTGCGCGGCTCCCACTCGTTGGCTTGACCGTTACTTCACCTTCACCAGATCGTCTGGCTTCCAGGTCTGGTCGTAGAATTCGACACCGGTTCCATAGAGCCGCACTGTGGCGATGAAGTTGCGATCGGGCACCGTCTGGATCCAGTTGCTGTCTTCGGCCCCGGTGGGCTTGCTCGCCCCGAAATAGAGGTCGACGGAACCGTCCTCATTCACCTTGACCTTGTTGAAGGCATTGATCGAGGGCAGCAGCTTCGGCGTCTCCACCATCGTGCCGTCAGTGACATTGTAGGCCGTTACCGCCCAGAAAAGCTTGGCCGGCGGGTTTGGCGGCAGGTGCAGCTTGTAGCCGTTCGAGCCGTTGAGGAAATCGCCATCGGCGTCGCGAAGCGCGGTCGGATATTTCGAGCCGGAATCGATCGTGTGCATGGCCATGGCCGGTGCCGAGGAATAGGCGACCTGGAAGAATCCGGCGCGCTGGTTGACGTCGAGATAGCTTTCCTGGAACCACTCGGCCGTCGAGCCGGCCCAGACGTTCTCGTACTGCCGGTCCTTGTAATAGAGGTTGCGTCCGTCGGGCCGGCCGCTCTGGCGCAGCGCCATGATCATCCGCGGCGCGGTCTCGACCGCCTTCTTGAGGAGCGCCTGCTGTTTCGTGGTCGGCTTGAACGGCTGGCCCTTGATGATGCCGATGGAGGCCAGCACGCCGCGAAGCTCAGGCGTGATGGCCGAGACGGGCTCGTAGTCGACGAAATCCTTGAGCTTGGTCCAGTAGGTGCTGTCGACCGGGTACATCATGTTGATGCGCTTGCCCGAGCCGTTCGGGAAGTCCATCGGCTTGGCGTCCTTTTCGGTCGCGTAAAGCGGATAGATGCGGGTCTGTTCGGCGTTGGCGACGGCCGGCACCGGATCCGGCCCGTTTTCGCCCTTGCCCATGATCGTGCGGAAGAACAGGAGGACGTTGTAGGTCGATGAGGTGAAGGTGAAATAGCCCTTCGGCACCTCGCCGTCATAGCCCGGCGGCAACAGCAGGTAGAGGCCGCCGCGCGCCCGGTCCGGGCCGATCGCGCCCACGTCGGTAATGGTGCGCTGGAAGAAATCGGTGAACATGCCGATGACGTTCGGCGGTGCTGCAATCACCAGCGGCCCGGTTTCCTTGAGGTCCAGATAGTTCATCGAATAGATGACGTCGGCATTCGGCGTCGGCACCCAGGCGCGCGCATCCATGCGGTCCTTCCAGATCGGCAGCACGTTGTAGCCCTTGCCGAATTCGGCCTCCGACCCGTCGCGCATGCCGATCACGTTCAGCGCCGGCAGCATGGTCATGTAGGCGTGGATGGCGCGCTGGTAGAAGAGTTCGTCCAGCAGGCTTTCGGCCTCCGCCTGGTCCAGCCATTTGCCGTTGTTGATCTGCTCGACCAGGGGAGGCGCCTCCACCGCGTCCTGGGCGATCGCCGGCGATGTCATGGCGATCGTGGTCAGCGCGGTCGCTGCTGCCGCAAGGTAGGCGAAACGGCGGGTCATCCTCTTCTCCTCTGGCTGGGCGGCCTCTCGCAATCGAGACGAAGGAAAACCGCCGTTGGAAGCATCCTGGTTTCACTGGCGCCGCGACGGCGCCCTCACGGCCTCGCCGAAACACGCCGTTGGCGTAACCGGGTCGGCGGACGTGACTTCATTCTATTGACGTTGCCACTAGGCGCAGGAAAATCGCCGAACGGTAAGTACGTAACTGTAAATGGCCGCGTTAAAGGCGGGGCGGTTTCACCGATTGCGCGCGCCGGGCAATCCCCCTAGTTTCCCGCAAAGCTTGCGGGAGCTGGACGATGCGAATTCGGTTGGCGGTCACGGATGACCTCGCTGCGCTCTGCGCGATCGATACGATCGCGCCGAGCGATCCGAAACGACGCGCCGATATCGCTGGCTGGATCGAGCAGGGCTGCTGCCATCTCATCGAGATCGATGGTGAGGTCGCCGCCTATGGCGTGCTGAGCCGGCACTTCTTCGGCCACGCCTTCATCGAGATGCTGATGGTCGGCGCGTCCTGGCGCCGGCGCGGCCTGGGGGCTGCACTGATTGCGCATTTCCAGTCGATGTCGTCAGGCGTAAAGCTCTTCAGTTCGACCAACATGTCGAACCGCCCGATGCAGGACCTCCTGGTCAAGGCCGGGTTCCGGCCAAGCGGCTACATCGACAATCTCGACGAGAACGATCCGGAGATCGTGTTCTACAGCCCCTTAAGCCGGTCGTGATCTGGGGTGGCCGGCGAGAGCCGGTCGCCGAGCCTTCCCTACGCGACTTCCGTACAGACGAAATCGCTGAACTGATCGACTGGATAGGCCATCGCCAGTGCCGCGTGGATCAGCGCCGCCTCGCCATCCGGCGCATCGACGACGGCGACGCCAGTCCCAAGCGCCTGCTCGAAGGGCAGGCGGCCCGGCGTTATCTCTTCGGCCGCGGCCTGCGACAGGACGACGATCGCGTCGCGAAGGTTGTTTTCGTCGGCAACGACGCGCGGGGGCGATGGGTTGGCGCGCGGGTCGAAGCCGCCCGAGGTCGGATGGAAATAGCCCCAGGTCCTGCTTTCGATCATCAGGACGTAGAAGCTCGGCAGCCGCATGAGGCGCGATGCCGGCAGCACCGTTTCAAGGCGCTGCTGCATGGTGGTGAGCAACACAGTCGCGTGGTGACGCGACTGTGCCATGTCCATTTCCCGGTTGGGGTCGAATTCCGGCAGAAGACCGGTTTCGATCGCCTGCCGTGTTGCCACCGCAACCGCAAGGGCCTGCGGGTGCTCCACGGCAAACTCGATCGTCAGTGAGCAGATGGTGCACATCGTCTTCTGCCTCCTGGCTCAGGCGGTCACGATGTTGAACCAGAACTCGAAGTTGTCGAGCAGGCCGACGAACTCCGAGAGCTTCTTCGGGTCGCCCGTCAGCTTGGCTTTTCCTTCGACCACCTGCTTCTCCATGGTGGAGATACCGAGCATGACGTCGTTCAAATCCGCCCGCGTGGTGACGATCGAGACATCGGCATTCGGGTCACTCTTGTCTTTGGAATAATGGATCGCCGAGTTTTCGACGCCGACGGCATACTTCTCCTTGGTGTCCGTCAGCTCCATGTTGATGGTGATGATCTTGCCGGCCGCCCGGTCGCCGTTCAGCCGGACGCCGAGGAAGTCGAAGAACATCTCGAGCGGCATGGCCTTGATGGTATCCGGGCTTGCCGTGTTCGGTGTCGGGAGCTCGGTGACGCCTTCGCGCAGTTCGCGGGCACCGGTCAGGTAGAAGTTGCGCCAGGGGCCGGATTCCGCCTGATAGCCCAGCTGCTCGTAGGTATCGGCGAGCAATTGCTTGGCGGCGACGTTGTTGGCATCGGCAAAGACGACGTGGTTCACCACCTCGGCGACCCAGCGATAGTCTCCCTTGTCGAAGGATACCTTGGCCTGGCGCAGCACATTGTCGGCGCCGCCCATGAAGTCGACGTAACGTCGCCCCGCTTCCGTTGGGGGAAGCTGGTGCAGGTTGGACGGAACGCCGTCGAAGAAGCCGAGGCGGAGGTTATATTGCGCCACCGCATCGTGATAGACCGTGCCGTAGTAGCTGCGGCAGGCCCAGGTCGTCGCCAGTTCCTCGGGGAGCCGGATCACTTCGCCGATTTCCTTCGGCGTCATGCCGCTGTTGGCCATGCGCATGACCTGGTCGTGCAGATAGCGGAACAGGTCGCGCTGTTTCTTGATGTGGGTGACGACGCGCTCATTGCCCCAGGTCGGCCAATGGTGCGAGGCAAACAGCACCTCCATCTCGCCGCCGAACATGTCGAGCGCCTGCTGCAGGTATTTCGACCACAGGAGGCCGTCACGAACCTTTGCGCCGCGCAGCGTGTAGAGATTGTGCAGGGTGTGGCAGGCATCCTCGGCGGCGCAGAAGGCCTTGTACTTCGGAATGTAGAACATGAACTCCGAAGGCGCTTCCGAGTTCGGCGCCATGAGCACCTGAAGCTCGAGGCCGTCGATCACGATCTTCTGCCCGGTTTCGGTGGCCCAGTCAGTCGGAAGGGCAAGGCCGATCTCGCCCGATGAGGTCGATTTGCCGAGGCCGCCATCGACCTGGCCCTGGGCCCCGCGCGACAGGAGGTTGCCGTACATGTAGCTTGCGCGGCGGCTCATGGCGTTGCCGGCGATGATGTTTTCGCCGACGGCCGCTTCGGTGAAATCGGCAGGCGCGATGATCTTGACCTTGCCGGCGTCGATATCGGCCTGGTTGACGAGGCCACGGACACCGCCGTAATGGTCGACGTGGCTATGGGTATAGAGCACCGCGACGATCGGCTTGTCGCCGAGCTTCGGAATGACCAGCTCCTTCCAGACGGCTGCTGCGGTTTCCGAGCTGACGAGCGGATCGATCACCAGGTAGCCGGTGTCGGTCTTGAGGATGCTCATGACCGACAGGTCGTAGCCGCGGGCCTGGTAGACGCCATCGGCGACCACCTCGAACAGGCCGTGGATCATATTGAGCTTGGCCATGCGCCACAGGCTGGGGTTCACCGTATCCGGCGCGTCGTCGGTCTCGGAGTTGCCGAGGAACTGATAGACGCTGAGATCCCAGACCGCTGCGCCATCGGCATTCTTGATGATCACCGGATCCGGCAGGGCTGCGAGCAGGCCCTTGCGGGAGTCTACGAAGTCTTGAACATCGTCGAACGGCAGCCCGTTTCGATACATCGCGTTGTATTCAAGGGTCGCCTGCGTCGCCGGCTTCGGCTTGATGCCGGATTGGGGAACGGGCGGTGCGTCCTGCGCACTGGCCTGTCCTGGTTTTGCGACGAAGGTGACGGCGAGCCCCGCCGATGCAACGCCACGAAGAAAGTCTGCTCTGCTGATACCACTGCCATTCGACGAAGTCATAATGCCCTCCGAACCCAGGTTTTCAGGATGTTTTCAGATTTCCCGGGAGTGAGGCTAGGGCGACAGGTCGTGGTTGGAAGTACGTAACGGTTAAATTCTCCGCCGGGCGTGATCACAGTGGCGTGAAGGGTTAAGGGCAGGCGCGCATCTATCTGCGGCAATTATACCTTTGCCGGGACAAGAGCCTGAACGTTCGAGAAAGACATGCGCAATGCTTCAGCTTGCGTGAAGATGTCGACTATCGGCGCAAATGTTGTTCGTGAAATTTGGTTTCCGGCCCGCAGGATCAGGCGGACCCAGGTGTTTTGGCGATCCCCCGTGCGCTTAGGCGGCAGGTTCGAGAACCTGGGTGTAGCGAACGGGAGATCGTGTCGGATTTTTACGGTCATTGCCTCAAGCGGCGGCGCCGAGTTCGGCGAGGTGGCCGGCGAGGTCGGTGCCGCGGCCGGCGGCATTGATCGTGTCGAAATATTCATGCCAGCCCGATTGGGCGATGCCGGCGACGAGGGCTTCGAGTGCGGTCGCATCCGGGCAGCGCCAGACGGCGAAGAAGGTCTGCGATGCCGCATGCAGCTTAGACTGGTCGACCTTGCCGAAGGTGATGAGCTCGACGCCCAGCGCCGACAGGCCCGGCATGGCGGAGCCGATCGCGGCCAGGAACTGCTGGCGCCCCTGGCGGGGAAGGGCGAGCCACGCCGGCTTGGCGCTGTAAAGTTCGGTCAGGTAGTGAGGCATGGTCTGCTTTCTTGTTGTCAGTCTGAGGTTATAGAAGTTCGGGCGCTCTCAAGCGTTTCCGGAACTGGATTTCGTGGCGATGGACCGAAGCGCGCGGCGGCAGATGCGGGCCGTCGCGGGCCCTGGGCTTTCGGCGGACCAGCGTGCCGTGAGCGCTTGAACCCACTCCGGCCGATCCTTGGCAGCATCGTTCAGCCAGTTGCCGACCGAATCCTGCACGTAAGGCGAGGGATCGGCGCGCAACGGCTCGAGCACGGGCAGCGCGCGTTCGGGCTCCTTCTTGAGCGCTGGGATATGGGCGCACCAGACGCCGCGCGGGCGGATGGATTCCGAGGCGAAACGGCGGACGCGTTCGGATGGATCCGGCGTCCAGCCGGCCGCAAGCAAGGCGATTGCCTGATCCAGATTTGCGGCGAGATGCGGGCGGATGGCGATCCAGGCCCATTCGCGCACACCGAAATGGCTGTCGTCGGCGAGCGGGCGTATCGCGGCCAGCCGCTCGGCAAGGGGCATGTCCTCGCCGGCTGCAACCATGAAGCAAGCCCAGCCCCGCGCCGTGTCCGAGGAATGATGCGAGAGCGTCTCGAAGGCGGAGGGGCCGAGGCGATCCGCGATCAGCCTTGCCGCAAGCGGCATGCGCCGGGAGATGCCGGCCGAGGCGACCGCGCGCATCTCAGTCAAGGCATCGTCGCCGATGTCGGGCAGGACGGTGGCCATGAGCGCTGCAAAATCGACAGCCAGGCACTCGGTCAGGGTCGTCGCTTCCGCTCCGGCGTTCAGCTGCGCCAGGCGCTCGGCACCGATGGCGCTGACGCCGCGTTCCTTGGTCCTGCTCCCGCTCACGTCTGTGTTTCCGACGTGTTCCTGCGCTTGGCGCCGGTCTCGAGATTGCGCCAGATGCGCTGAAGCAGCCGGTGGAACGTCTGGTGTTCATCGGCGCTGAAGCCGGCAAAGAGCGAGGCGATCCAGGCGCTGTGTTCACCGAGCAGATCGCCGGCAGTCTTGCGGCCGGTTTCGGTGAGCACGACCGCGATCTTGCGTCGGTCATTGAGGCCCGAGCGGCGCTCGACGAAGCCGTCGCGTTCCAGCCCGTCCAGCAGCCCGGTGATGGTGGCGCGCGTCACGCCGGCGCGATCGGCAAGCTCGTGCGGCGACAGGCCCTCGGGTTGATCGTTGAGCAGGAAGAGAATAACGAACTTGCCTTCCGAAAGCCGGTGGGGCGCCAGTCTTGCGGCGCAGTCCCGGTCGATCGCGCCTGTGAGCGCCAGCAGTTCGAAGCAGGCGCGCATATTGCCGGTCTCGGCGACCGCCCGACGCTCGGCCTCCTGCAGCAGGGCCCGGTGTTTTTGTTCCAGCATTGTCATAAGGCGACAGATAATAAGGCGCCTAACTGGAGTCAACGGCTTCTTGCGCGTTGGCTGTGGATGGGCGGCAGACTTGCGCTAGCGCCCGATCATCCGCTCCTGCATTTCTTCGCCGACGAAGCAATTGTAGCCCTCGCTGTATTGGGCGGGGCGCACGGCGGCGGGCGACAGGCGGCTGATCTCCAGGCCGGAGATTTCTGTGACCAGCTTGCGAAGGATGGCGCGGGCGAACTCGCCGCTATCCTCCACCTTGATGAGAAAGGCGCCGTCGCCGCCGATCACGCATTCGCGGTAATAGGCGTCGAGGTCGGGGATCGCGGCGGAGTCCCGGGCGGCGTGCGTCTTCAGCATGATCGGCAGGCCGTCGATGGTGATGCCGCGGGCGACGGTGGAGTTGCGGGCAACGGGGGCGGGCACGCCGGAATTGTTGGGACCGTCGCCGGAGATGTCGATGACGCGGCGGCTCCCCTGGAAGGGGCTGTAATCGAACAGACGTCGGGTGAAGGCCAGCGTGTTGGAGATCGAGGTGAAGGCGATGCGGCGTATCGGCTGGCGCCGCAGCAGCTCGGAATATTGCGCGGCGGTGCCGCGGCCGTCGATCAGCGTCCAGGGCGTGACCTGCACCGCCGAGCCGCCCCATTCGACATAGGTGACGGCGATGCGGCCGAAGGGGCCGTTCTCGACCGCCTCGAAGAGGGCGGGCTCCAGAAAGGCGGCGACATAACCCTGCCGCTGCAGGCGCTGCTCGTCGAGTTCCATGGAATAGGAGACGTCGACGGCGAGCACCAGTTCGAGATCGACCCGGAGCGGCTCGGCGGAGGCGCTTCCGCAGACCAGGCAGGCGCAGGCAAGAAGAACCGATCCGAGCTTCATGGCAGCCGATACCGAAGGCGAGCGGGATATCTATGCTACGCCCAAACCGGTCGCGTGCAATGCGGGGTACTGTCGATGGATCAACGCCGACCGGGCGCCCTGCGGTCAGGCAGCAGGCCGCCAATCTCTGGTCGGGTCAGCGGCGCAGCTTCTGCAAGAGCGGGTCCAGCGCTTCGATGAGCGATTCGGGGGACACCGGCTCGCCGCCGTCCTCCCAGACGTCCTGAAACTCGGCGATTTCCAGCCCGACGACCTTGCTCTTGGCAAGAACCACGCAGGCCGCGTGCAGGTCATCGAGCGACAGGCCGTCCTCGTGCTGGTAGTCGGTGGGCACGATGCCGGGGTTCAGCACGTCGCAGTCGAGGTGGATGTAGACCGGCCGTCCGGCGACGGCTTCAGCCAGCCTTTGCGGGAGATCAGTGCCGGGGCGGATATGCGGAATGCGCTTCGCCGCGATCAGCTCGACCTCGAAGGGGTCGAGGTCGCGCTGGCCGACGAGCACGATATTTTCAATAGGAAGCCCGTCGCCGAGGCCGGACTGCCAGAGACCGCAGGGGCCTGACAACGCCAGCCCGCCGAGATAGCCGGTGCTGCTGGCCTCGGGCGTGTTCAGGTCGCCATGGGCATCGAACCAGACGACGACCGCATCGCCGTGGTGCTTTGCGACGGAAGGCAGCGTTGCCAACGAGACGGCGCAGCGGCTGGTCGCGGCCAGCGAGACCGATCCTTCGGCGTAGATCGTTTCGAACCGATCACGCATGCGCCGGAGCGTCGGCATCGCTGCTTCGAGCTCCACCGTCCAGTGGCCGTTCAGCGCCGGTTCCGGCTCGCCGATCGTGACGGTTTCGAGGCCGAACTTTCGGGCGAGATGGGCGGCAACGGACTTTGCGCCGGGAATGCCGAGGTCGTTGTGATCGCCGGCGCGACCCTGGAAGCAGGTGAGGGCAAGGGGCATTGGTGCGGGCTCCAACTCGGTTTGGGACGGAGCGAAGCACGGACGCCGACGATTTGGCAAGGCCGGGAGCCGGACGGCGCAAAGCGGTTGCGTCCGTTCGGTTCCCGTCAGGCCACTGCGGGGCGCCACCCAGTGCCGGTGGCTTAACCGAACACCAGCGAGCGGTGCAGTTGCGCACCGGCCCAGGCGCCGTCGCCGACGGCAAGCGAGACGGAATGGGGGACGCGGCCGACGTCGCCGCAGGCATAGGCGCCGGGAACGGTGGTTTCCTTGGCGGCCGTGGCCTTGATCTGCAGGCCCATCGGCGTTTCCTCGATCGCGCAGCCGAAGCGTTCGGCGATGTCGCTTGCGGGCGTGGTGCGGGTGGCGACGAAAAGGCCTGCGAAGGGCAGGCGGCGGCCATCCGTCAGTACCACGTCGGCATGGCCCTCAAGGCGCGCGACCGGGGTTTCGTCGATGGTGACGCCGCGCCGGATGAGGTCGGCACGGCCTTCGGCATCGAGCGTGATCGCACCATTGGTGAAGAAGGTGACCTTGCCCCATTCGGGAATGAGCTGGGCCTGGTGGATCGACATCGGGCTTGCGGCGATGACGGCGATTTCGCCCTCGTTCAGCTCGTAGCCGTGGCAATAGGGGCAATGGAAGGCGCTCTTGCCCCAGCGTTCCGTCAACCCCTCGATGTCAGGCAGGCCGTCTTTGACGCCGGTCGCAAAGAGCAGGCGCCGGCCTTCGAAGGATGCGCCATCGGCTGTGGTGACGACGAAACCGTCGATCTTGCCGCTCGCCCTCATGGCGCGGCCGTCGATCCAGGTGAGCGTGGGATAGGCGAGCAACTGCTTGCGCGCGGTCGCGGCGATCTCGCCGGGGTCGATGCCGTCCTGGCCGAGGAAGCCGTGGGAGTGGCTAGCGAAACGGTTGCGGCGAATGCCCTCGTCGATGATCGTCACGCGGCGGCGGGCGCGCAACAGTTGGAGGGCGGCGGCCATGCCGGCATAGCTGCCGCCGATGATGATGACGTCCTGTTGCATGGGGATAGTCCTTTCGGTTGGGCGCAGGCCAGCCCACCGGCTTTTTGCACCAGTGTGTCGACCCGGGCTTTGGGCAATAGGGTTCCGGCCGGAAAACCGCTTATGCGGTTCCGGGGCGGCCGGATGTGTCGGGATCGATCACGTCAGGACGGATCGATCGGCTGTTTTCATTGCGATCGGAGCCGGTGCCGCCGCGCAAAGTCCTCGGCGAGGTCGGCAAGGGTCACATGAGCGAAACGCTCGAGCAGCAGCGCCTCGGCCTCGGCAAAAGCGGTGTCGAGGGCGGCGTTGACCGCCTGCTCGACGAGGCATTCCGGCATCTCCTGCCGGTTGCCGATGGCAAAGATCGCAGGCTCGCCGAGCGTTTCGTGCAACTGCCGAAGCGTCACGGTCTTGAGATCGGCGGTGATCGCCCAGCCGCCCGCATGGCCGCGAGCGGAGGAAACGATGCCGGCATCGCGCAGGAAGCCCATGGTGCGGCGGACAACGACCGGGTTGGTGCGCATGCACATGGCAAGCTCGTCCGAGGTCAAGGGCTCGCCGCGCTCGGCCATGTGCAGGAGCGCGTGCAGGACGGAGGAAAGGCGGCTGTCTTTTTTCATGTAACTTCAATTATTACGAATCGAGATGCGATGCAAGGGGGCGTGGTTGTCGGTCGGTCGGGCCGTCGATTGGGAGCCCGGCTCGCGATTGCAAGTCACGGGGTGCAAGCCATCTCCGCGGCCCGAGGCTTTTTCTCACGACGCCAGAAGGGGTGGCGCCGGGTTCGCATATTGCGCCGTGCCGACGCACGGCTGCTGGATCTCTGTGACGAGCACAGAG
>NZ_JTLA01000051.1:0-9475 GCF_000799055.1 Ensifer sp. ZNC0028 | reverse complement strand
CGCAAGCCGCGGGCGCGGCGCCTTGGCGCGCGAGAACACGAGCACCGCGATGCCCGAGCAAAACGCGATCGCCAGCGCCAGAAAGCCCGGCACGAAGGCCGACGAACCGTTCTCGACGCCGAGGATCGCACGCAGCGAGCGCTGATAGTCGCCGGAGGAGATGAACAGATAGATGATGAAGGGCAGCGCGGTCAGGATGATCAGATTGCTCGGACGCACGCTTCTCAGGAACGACATTCATTCCTCCGGGGCACAGGACAGACAAACAGACGACCCGGAGCGCGGCACGCTCCGGATCCGATCGATTTCAAAGGCTTACTTGAGGCCCCAGTATTTGCTGATCAGCTGGTCGAGCGTGCCGTCGTCCTTGATCTGCTTCAGGCCCTCGTTGAAGGCCGCGACGTTTTCGTCACCCTTGCGGAAGACGAGACCGAGCGGATCGGATTCGAGATCCTTGATGGCAACGACGAGCTCGCCGGCGAACTCGCGCTCGTAGGCGGCCGCATTGGCGCCGTTGATGACGACGCCGTCGACGTCCTTGTTCTTGAGCGCGATGATCGCGGCGCTGAACGTGTCGTAAGCGGCGACGTTCTCCTTGCCGACGACGCTTTCGGCAACCTGGGCGTCGGTGGTGTTGGCCTGGGCCGAAAGCTTCCTGCCGGCGTCCTTGAAGGCGTCGAGCGTGATGCCCTGGTCGTCAGCACGCATCAGCACGGCCTGGCTGTTGACGATGTAAGGGTCAGAAAAGTCCATCGCCTTCTTGCGTTCCTCGGTGATCGAGACGCCCGACGCGACGAGGTCGAAGCTGCCCTGGTCGAGGGCTGCGAAGATGCCGTCCCAGCCGGTGGTGATGAATTCGGCCTGGCAGTTGATCTTGGCGCAGACGGCATTGACGACATCGACGTCGAAGCCGACGACCTGTCCGGTTGCCGGATCGATGCTTTCCATCGGCGGCGAGGTCGTGTCGGAGCCGACCTTCAAGAGCTTGCCGCCGAGATCGGCGGCGTGCGACACGCTCGAAGCAAGGGCCGCAATGGCCATGGCAATCATCAGTTTTTTCATGGTTCTCCTCCTTGGATGATTAGTTTTGGATCAGACGGCCGCCGAGATTGTCGGGTTGGCGCTCGATCAGCGTCGGCCGGAAGACCTGCCGCAACGCCCCAGGGTCCTCCCCCTCCATGCGGCGCAGCAGGAATTGACCGAGCGTGCGACCGAGCACCTCGATCGGCTGATAGAAAGTGGTGATCGGTGGCGTGAAATAGGCGCTGACATTGATGTCGTCATAGGCGATGACATCGACATCGACGCCGACCTGGCGCCCGAGGCTGCCGAGGCCCGAGAGCACGCCGAGCGTGGTGGATTCGTTGATGCAGACGAAGGCGGTCGGCGCGTCGTCGAATTGCAGGAAATCGATCACCGTCTGCCGTCCGAAATGGGTCGAGAGATCACCCTCGGCAATCAGATCCGTCGGGGCTTCCAGACCGACCTCGCGAAACGCCCGGACAAAGCCGTCGATCCTGTCGAGCGCGTAGGAAAGCCGCCGCTCCGGATTGACCAGCGCGATCCGCCGGTGGCCGCCGGCGATCAGCCGCGCGGTCGCCGCATGCGCGGCCCATTCGTTGTCGATGTCGACATGGGCATAGTTGAGATCCCCGCGGCAACGTCCCATCGAGACGAAGGGGAAATCCTCGCCGACGAGCAGATCGATGCGCGGATCGTCGGCGAGAATGCCGGAGAAGATCAGCCCGTCCGCAAGCCCCTGGTCGACGATGCGGCGCGCCGCTTCGGCGCCATCGGCGGCATCGCGGATGACATGCACGGACATGCGGTAGTCGGTGCCTTCGAGCGCCTGGCTGATGCCGCTCAGGGTCTGGGTGTATTCGACGCCGTCCCATTCATAGTCGCGCGCCGCCGTCACCGGCATCAGCACGGCCGCCTGAAAGCTCTTGCCGGTGCGAAGCGCCATGCCGCGGGCGTTGGCCTGGTAGCCGACTTCGCGTGCCGCCTTGTAGATGATGTCTCTGGTCGCCGGTGCAACCACGGGCGATTCGCGCAGGGCCTTGGAGATCGTGGCAATGGAATAGCCGGTCATCTCCGCCAGGGTCTTGATCGTCGGCGTCGGCGTGCGTCGCGCCCTGTGCATCTCAGTCGCCATGCACCCTCCCAGGCTTAGGCCTTCTCCTGGAGACTAGAGGTAACAGCCAATAAAAACGTTTTCAAGAAAAATAAAAACGTTTTTATTCCTGCCACACAGCAAACGCTGCGCGAAGCCGGACGCGCGTCTGCGTGCCCTGAACAACGGGAGGGGATTGGAACGGTGCGTGCGCGACCCGCTAGTGAGCGGTGTAGGCGCCATCGACGAGGTGAACGCTTCCGGTGATGAAGCTTGCCTGTTCCGACAGCAGGAAACAGATCAGGGCCGCCACTTCCTGCGGCGTGCCACGGCGTCCCATCGGCTGCAGCGACATCATGCGCCGGCTGCTGGACACGTCGGCATTTTCGCCCGATAGCGGCGTGTCGATCCAGCCGGGCGCCACCGCATTGATGCGAATACCGCTACGGGCGTACTCGATCGCAGCGGCCTTCGTCAGCCCGACCACTGCGTGCTTGGCCGCCGTGTAGGCGGCGGCGGTCGGCAAGGCGACCGAACCGAGAATGGACGTTGTATTTACGATCGCGCCGCCACCCTGCGCCGCCATGGCCGCGATCTCGTATTTCATACAATAGAAAACGCCGTGAAGGTTGACGTCCATCAGCGCGTGCCAGCTGTCGATTGGATAGTCGGCGGTTGCCTTGCGAACGCCGTCGATCCCGGCATTGTTGACTGCGAGATGCAGGCCACCACAGGTCTGAACGGCGTAGTTCACCAGCTTTTCAACGGCGGCTGCATCCGCGACATCAAGCGCGACGTGATGGGCCTTGCCTCCATTCGCGCAAATATCTTCAACGACGAGACGCACTGCGTCCGCATCGACATCGGCAGCAATGACTTCCGCGCCCTCGGCCGCGAGTTGCCGGCATACGGCCGCGCCGATTCCTGAACCGGCGCCGGTCACCACAGCGACTTTGCCAGTGAAGCCTAAATTCATACCGTCATTCCAGTTGTCACATTCGACCAATCGAACGTGTGCGATGTCGCAAATCATTTCATGCATTCGATGCGAGGCACAGATTTATCGACCCACCGTCCACAGAAAGACGCGAAAAACACCAGCAATTTTAATGAGATTTCCGAGCACCATTCAGATTCGTCCGCACGAATACATTATTCTTGCGCAGACTTTCCCGCGGAACGTGCAAAAATATCTCCTGTTCCGAACGCATAGGCTGACGCATGGTTTAGTTTGACTGATCGGAACTTTGCCGGCAAATATTGCAATGCTAAAAGCGAGTCGGGGTGTACCATTTTTCTCAGCAGGTAAAGATGGACAATCAGCGCATTACTCGGAGAGCCCTGTTTATCAGCAGCCTTGGCTTGCTGGCCGGGTGCAGTTCAAGCTGGCAGGGCGTTTCGTTCCCATCGCTGTACGGTGGCACACCGGGTGTGGATCCACGCTACCGAAAGAGACACGTCCGGTATGACGGCAAGGAACCGGCCGGAACAATTCTCGTCGATACATCTCAACGTTATCTCTATTCGATCGAAAACGGCGGATGGGCGATGCGTTACGGAATCGGCGTCGGAGAGGAAGGGCTCACACTCAAAGGGCGAGCCATCGTCGGTCGCAAGGCCGAGTGGCCGTCATGGACGCCCACCGCAAGCATGATCCGACGCAAACCGGAACTGGCGCAATACGCCGGCGGCGTTACAGGCGGCCCTCACAACCCTTTGGGCGCGTCGGCTCTATACCTTTATCGCAACGGACAGGACACCAAGTTCCGCCTCCACGGCACGAATGCACCCTGGACTATAGGCCAGGCCGTTTCAAACGGCTGCATACGTCTAACCAATGATGATATAGTCGATCTTTACGCGCGGACACCAATTGGAACTCCGGTATTGATCATTTGATAGCGTACTCTATCTCTCTTTCGTATTGGAGTAGGGCGGGAATGTTCCGAAACACAGTTTGGATTTTGGTAACGATAAAGCGGACAGGGAGTGTGTTCTTTCCGCACTAGGCCGAATCGTGAATTGCTACTAATACTGTAAGCGTTGCCTTCGAATAACCATTCCGACCACAGAGGAAAGGACATATTGATGAGCAGAATCCTAATCGTTACAGTTGCGTTGCTTTCCGTCGCCAGCCTCGCGGCGTGCGGGACCATCGGCAAAGGCAAAGGCAAGGCCCCACCACCGGTGGCCGCAGAACCGGCGCCCGTTTACAAATAATTCTGACCTTGGTTCGGGGAGGACCATGGTCCTCCCCGCCCTATCTGATCGTGGCCAGCCCGGCCACTCGTAGGGGCGCGCGGACCGAAAGCCTTAAGTGGCATTCTCGCGTGCTCATCAGAATTCGGGAAAGATGGCGCAGGAATGATGCGTTCACGAGGTCTTATTTCGTTCGCCGTATTGGCCACAATGGCGCTCACGGCGTGTCAATCGCAAGATAAGGGCCCACAGCCGCGGTTTGTCTCAAGCTATGCAGGCACGTCGCAACAGAGCAATCAGGGCTACTTCATCGAGTTCCGCTCTCGTTATGCGCTCAGTTACGGGCACTCCTATGTAATTTTCGGCCAGCTCAGCAAGTCCGGAGCAATGGTCAATCCGGAAGTTGCGGGGCTTGCTCCCGCGACAAGCGATACCGCTCCCTATGTTATTGGCCACCTTCTGCCGGTCCCGGCCGAAACTGGTGCCAGCGACGGCGACCTCGAAGAACAATACAGGTCGGCGAGCTGGCGCGTCATGTTGACGGAGGCGCAATATCGCGACGTCGTTGCCAAAATCCGAAAGCTCAAGTCCGAAGCCCGCTTCTGGCAGGCGTCGATCTACAACTGCAACGCATTCGTCGCCGACATCGCGCGCTCCATGGGTTACAAGACACCTGGCATCTGGCTGAGGCCGCAGCAATTCATCACGCGGCTGCGTGAGATGAACGGCGGCTAGCGGGCGAGCACACCACGCCTGACCAGGCACAAGGAAGCGCCTCCATCGCTCATCAACGGCGTTCTCGACCGCTGCGGTTTTATTGCCTTGTCAGGTCCGAGCGACGCATGGCAGTCTCGTGCGTGATTGCCACCTGCGGACCAGCATCCGCACAAAAAAGCTTGGGTGAGCCAACGTGAACATGTCTGCCGCTTCCATCGGCGAAATCGTCTGGGTCGTGGGCATCGTTGCCTGGTATGTCGTCCGTTACCCGTTCGAACGCCGTGCAAGGCGTGTGCGGGTGATGAGCAACCGTCGATCGACGACCGATACGATTGGCCTGGCTGCGGCTTCGCTCGGCCTTGCCATTGTGCCAGCACTCTATGTGGCGACAGGAATTCCGGGATTTGCCGACTACGTCGCCCAACCATGGCTGGTCGGACTTGGGGCGTTCGTGTTCGCCGCCGCGATCTGGACCTTCCGTCGAACGCACAAGGAACTCGGCCGCAACTGGTCCATTTCGCTGGAAATCCGCGAAAAGCACAAGCTGATCAGCACGGGCCCTTACGCCACCGTCCGCCACCCGATGTATACGAGCTTCCTGCTTATGGGCCTCGGCCAGATGCTGCTTCTGTCGAACTGGGTGGTCGGACTTGCGGGGCTTGTTGGATTCGCTGTTCTTTTCTTCCTGCGCGTGGGCAAGGAGGAGCGCCTGATGCTGGAATTCTTCGGGCCCGAATATCGCGACTACATGGACAGGACGAAGCGAATTATACCCTATATCTACTAGAGGTGGCACTATGCGGGGCCGACCGATCAAGCTTTCCGCCGCACGACGCCTCGTCGGCGATCTGATGCGATTTTCCATCGGCGTGCCTCGGGTCACGGTGCAGCGGCAGATGGACATCAGCGCGTTGCACAAAGCCCGGGCAAGCCGCTCGGACCGGCCCTCGTGGATGGTGTTGTTTCTCAAGGGCTACGGGTTACTCTCGCAGGAGACGCCAGATTTCCGCCGGGCCTATATCAAGCTTCCGAGACCGCAACTCTATGAGTACCCCGGAAGCATCGCGTCCGTGGCGCACGAGCGCGAGTACGAAGGCGAGCGGGTCGTTCTTCTCAGCACGATCAAGACACCCGAACGGCGATCCATTGGCGAATTGAGCGCCCTGCTCCAGGAGGCCCGTTCCCGTCCCGTACTTGAGATCAGGGAGTTCCGGCGGGCGTTGAAGATCGCGCGCCTGCCGGCGCCGTTGCGGCGGCTGCTGATGTGGCTCAGCCTGAACATGGGGCGCCAGCGGGGCCACCGCTTCGGCACCTTCCAATTGTCTGTCTATTCCGGCCTGGGTGCGGAATCGCTCAATCCGCTGACGCCGCTCACCACCATCTTCAACTATGGGCCGATCGGCGACGACGGGTCGGTAACCGTGAGAATCCACTATGACCACCGCGTCATGGACGGCGCCAACGTCGCGCGCGCCCTGGCGCGTTTCGAGGAAATATTGAACGGCGAGATCGCTGACGAGGTGGCGGGCCTTACGAAAGCCGACAATGCGCCCATCGGCGCGCCGGAGCCTTCCGCATGACATTGCAGCAATCACCACGAGCCGCCATTGTCGTCGTCGGAGCGTCCCGGGGCATCGGCAGAGCAATTGCCGAGCTTGCCGCGCGAGACGGCGCGCCGGTCGTTCTGGTCGCGCGGTCCATCGAAGGCTTGCGCGTCGTGGAGGCTGCGATCAACCAGGCGGGCGGCGAGGCATTCTCCCTGCCAGTCGATCTTGCCGCCCCCGATGCCACGCGCATTCTCGACGAATTTCTCGCGCGCGAAGGCCTCGTCTGCGACGTTCTTGTCAACAGTGCCGGCTATGGCCTGCGCGGCGCGGCGACCGCTTTGCCGATTGCCGACCAGATTGGCATGATCGACGTCAATGTACGCGCGCTAGCGGCCCTGACTTTGCACCTGTTGCCTGGCATGGTCGCGCGCGGCCGCGGCGGCGTCATCAACCTGGCCTCCGTCGCCAGTTTCACGCCCGGCCCGTACATGGCGATGTATTATGCGAGCAAAGCCTTCGTTCGTTCCTTCTCCGAGGCGCTCTACCAAGAGACGCGAAAGACGGGCGTAACCGTGACCTGCGTTGCGCCGGGACCGGTGTCGACCGAATTCCTCGAAAAATCCGGCGCCAACAGGGCGGCCTTGTTCAAAGCGCTTCCGAAGGCCACTCCGGAATACGTGGCAAGATGCGCTTGGCGCGGTTTCAAGGCACGGCGGCGGCTGGTCATTCCCGGCATTTCCGCCAGGCTGGCGATCCTGATCGCCAGCCTCCTTCCCTCCTCAGCGCTTCTGCCGCTTGTCGGTCGCCTGCAACTGCGCGGCAACGACCCCTGCCCTTGCGGATCCGGCAAGCAACTCAAGCACTGCTGTCGCGCAGGCCACGCCAAAGGCGGACCGGCCCCGGCGTGATCCCCCTTCGCAGCCTGTTCTCGTCCGGCGCCTCACCAAAATGCGCCGGGTGCAGGCGGACCCTGGCCATGGCGACTATCAGTGGGCTTCGGCGCCTGCAGGGAGGAAATGCGCCTCCCACTCACTTTTCGGAATTTCATCGCCGACCTGAAACTCGAACCGCACGACGCTTTTGATATCCGACGCCACGGCGCAGCCAAACTTGATGCTGAACCAACGCCCCCTGCTGCGGAAGGCGGCGCCATCGGCGCGGAGGTCCCGCCCCGTCAGGCGGACATTCGACGTGGCGTAGGCGACGAGCAAGTCGGGGTTAAAGTCGACGCGCCAGCGATGAACCTGCTCCATCGCCTCGAGATTGCAGAGCTGGACGATCCGCTCATCGGCAGCAAGCTGCGAAAGCCCTTCCAGCGCCTGTCTGCTGCGTGAATCGGCCAGTATCGCCGCCGAGAAGAACCGCTTCGCTTGCACCATCGGCTGGGCAGCCGGAGGCAGCGTGGCTGTTTCCGCCGCAGGCGCCGTCTCCGATACGGAAGGCGCGACGGCCGGAGCTTCATGTGGTTCGTGCACGGGCTGTCCACCTCGGGGCGTGGGGGCGGCAATTCCAGTATCTGAACGGCGATCCCCTCGTCCGGGGTCGGAACAGGCGGCCTCGCTGACGGCAGGAGGAAAAGCGCCAGCGCGGCGAAAGCATGAAGGATGAGAGCAAGCGTCAGGCTTGGCCAGATCGGTGTCTCATTGCGACGATGCGTTACTGCCTACACCGATCAGATCATCCCATGCGCGATATCAGGGCCGGAAGCATTACGGCCGCTCCTGGCGCAGGCGACACTAGCACCAACGCGACAATAGAAAAGCCGCCGCCGACAATCTGTCAGCGACGGCTTGATATCCGTGTTTTGGGCGACGCCTGCGACCGGTATCAATCCATGTCGTCGTTGTCGGGCGCGCTCATATGGTCGCGGTTGCCGTAGATGATCTCGCGCTTGCCGACATGGTTTGCCGGTCCGACGAGGCCTTCCTTTTCCATGCGCTCGACGAGCGAGGCCGCGCGGTTGTAGCCGACGCCGAGGCGGCGCTGGATGTAGGAGGTCGAGCACTTCTTGTCGCGCAGCACCACCTTGACCGCCTGGTCGTAGAGTTCGTTGCCGTCTTCCGACGCAAGCGCGCTCTTATCAAAGACCGGCGTCTCTTCCTGCGGCTCCTCTTCCTCTTCTTCCGCCGTGACGGTGTCGAGGTATTCCGGGCGACCTTGCGTCTTCAGATGTGCGACCACGTGTTCGACTTCCAGATCGGAGACGAACGGACCGTGGACACGGGCGATACGCCCGCCGCCCTGCATGTGCAGCATGTCGCCCTGGCCGAGCAGCTGCTCGGCACCCTGTTCGCCAAGGATCGTGCGGCTGTCGATCTTCGACGTCACCTGGAACGAGATGCGGGTGGGGAAGTTCGCCTTGATCGTGCCGGTAATGACGTCGACCGAGGGACGCTGCGTCGCCATGATCAGGTGGATACCGGCAGCGCGCGCCATCTGCGCCAGCCGCTGGATCGCGCCTTCGATCTCCTTGCCGGCGACCATCATCAGGTCGGCCATCTCGTCGACGATGACGACGATGTAAGGCATCGGCGCCAGGTCCATTTCCTGCTGTTCGAACAGCGGCTCGCCGGTGCCCTTTTCGAAGCCGGTCTGGACCGTGCACATGACAGGCTCGCCCTTTTCACGGGCGGCGGCTGCGCGCTGGTTGTAGCCGTCAATGTTGCGCACACCGAGCCGCGACATCTTGCGGTAGCGGTCTTCCATCTCGCGAACGGCCCACTTCAGCGCCATCACCGCCTTTTTCGGGTCGGTAACGACGGGGGTGAGCAGATGCGGGATGCCGTCATAGACGGAAAGTTCGAGCATCTTCGGATCGACCATAATCAGGCGGCACTGATCCGGGCTGAGCCTATAGAGCAGCGACAGGATCATGGTGTTGATCGCGACCGACTTGCCC
>NZ_JTLA01000050.1:0-48332 GCF_000799055.1 Ensifer sp. ZNC0028 | reverse complement strand
ACGGCCTGATCCTGTCGCCGACGATCGGCGCCGATGTCGGCTTTGCGTCGCTCGATGGCGAAGGCCTGTTCGGGCGGGTCTCGGCCGGGCTTGCGCTTTCCAACAACGACAACTGGGACCTCGACTTCTCGCTGTTGTTCAACATCGAGGGCGATGGTTCGCAAGCCGCCGGCGCCAAAGTCGGCGCCCGCGTCCGGTTCTGACGCCCACGATACGGCGGTATCGCGTTGCGCTCGACGCGATACCGATGGATGGGTGGCGCTTGGGCGATACGTCTGTTGCGATCGACCGAACTTCGATTGACCGGCGGCTCACCGGCGACCATTGGCTCCATGCTATGCGCGTGCCCGTTTGGGTTTGCCGGGTAAACGTCTCGCCATGGTCAAGCTTCGCCTGCGCCTGAATGAAGGCCGCAGAAAGCGGGCCGAAGGGCTTCAGATGCCGGATTTGAGCTTGCCGCTGATGTAACGGAACTCCTGCGTCTTGCCGCCATAACCATAGGCGGCGGCCGAAACCTCGTGGACGAGAACGTAGCTCTCGTGGTGCACCCGCCCGAGCAGCTGTTCAAAGCGCCCGAAGATGGCTTCGAGATAGGCAGCCATTTCCTGCTTGGTGTTGGTGCCGTCGACGACCTTGATGTCCAGCCAGAAGCTGTTGGTATCCTGCTCGGCAAGCGACTTTCCGCCGGCGAACCAATGTTCCGGGTCCGCATAGGTGACGACGATGGCTGTGATCGTCGGATCCTTGCGCAGGTGGGCAGCCGTCAGTTCGCTGACTGAAGCGGCAATCCGCGACGAGAGTGCCGGATCCGGCTTGCCGCTGACGGTGACGTTGATGATGGGCATTGGCTGGTTCCTTTCGTGTTTCCCATTTCTTGTGTGAGCCCAATCTGCCATGTCCCTATCTTCGGAAAAATCGAATTGTTTGGCATTATAAATTCGACTAAATTGAAGTAATGCAAACCTTCGATCCTGACCTGCTTCGCACCTTTCTTGCTTTCGCCGAGAGCGGGTCTCTCGCGAATGCGGCTGCGGCCGTGGGGCGGACACCTTCGGCGGTGACCGCCCAGATGCAGCGCCTTGAAACGATGATCGGCGAACCGTTGCTTGCACCCTCAGGCAGAGGGCGGATTCTGACTCCGGCCGGAGAGGAACTGGTCGTTCATGCGCGCCGGATCCTCGAGGTTCACCGGGACGCGTGGCTGAGCCTCAAGGGCGCCAGCACCGACGGCCGCCTGGCGCTCGGCTGCACCCAGGATTTTGCCGACAGCAACCTGCCGGATCTCCTACGTCGCTTCGGGCGCACCCATCCGCGTGTGCGGCTGGACTTGAGGGTCGGCCGGTCCCGCGAACTGACATCGGCCTACGATCAGGGGCTGATCGAGGTGCTGATCGTGATGCGGGAAGGGCCGACACCTGACGAGATCACCATTCTGCGCGAACCGATGCTGTGGCTATCGGCATCGGATGTTCCATCCATGGCTGACGGCGAATTGCCGATTGCTGTGCTGGATCCGCCTTGCGGCTTCCGCGCGGCTGCGACGGCGGCCCTCGACGAGGCGGGGCGCCATTATCGCATCGCGGCGACCAGCCCGAGCCTTTCTGGTCTGCGCGCGGCGGTGAGAAGCGGCATCGCCGTCACCGCCCGCACGCCGCGCTTCCTCGGAGAAGGCATAGCGCTTGCACCCCCGGCACTTTCGCTACCGGCATTGCCGAATGCGGATTTCAGCCTGCGGCTGAAAGCAAAGGCCGACAAGCCGGCGTCGAGCCTGGCGGCACTGCTTGCCGAAGGCTTGGCGGTCGGTATCGAGCGGTGGTGAAGACGATCGCCCGGCAAGGCTGCGGCGCGGCCGCGCTGATCTACGGGCACTTCAGATCCGAGCACACAGCGAAAAAGCGAGATGCGAAGCAGCCGCTGCAGCGGAAAATTGTCGACGATGACACTCACATCTGCGCGGTCATACCGCCGTCCACGGTCAAGGTGATGCCGTTGACGAAGCTGGCAGCGGGCGAGGCCAGGAACACAGCGGCCGGCGCGATCTCCTCCGGTCGGCCCCAGCGTTTCAGGGGAATGCGGACATCGACGAAGGCCTGCAGCGCCGGATCGGCGGCAAGGGCCGCATTGGTCTCGGTTGCAAACCAGCCGGGCGCGATCGCATTGACCGTGAGTGTCGCCGACCCAAGCTCCACCGCCAGCGAACGGGTGAGGGCATCGAGACCACCCTTGGCCGCGGTATAGGCGGGGTCGCCCGGCCGCGCCACGGAGGCGGCGATCGAGGTGACGAAAATCAGTCGGGCGGACGAGGACCGGCGAAAATAGGGAAGTGCCGCTCGCGCCATAGCATAGGCGGCCGTCAGGTCCGTGTTGACGAGGGCGGCAAAGGCTGCAGGGTCCATGACGTCGGTCCCACGCCGATCGCGCTCGCCCACGGCATGAATGAGGATGTCGAGTTGGCCGGTCTTGGCCGCGGCCGCCGCGACGATCTCTTCCGCATCCGTCGAAACGTCGCCGACGACAAGGTCGAGTGCGATGCCTTCGGCGGCGGCCTCGTGGCGCGCCAGATCGAGGGCCGCTTCATTACGGCCGTTGATCGTAACGATCGCGCCGGCCCGCGCGAGCGCCTTTGCCATTTCAAGGCCGAGACCGCGGCCGCCGCCCGTTACCAATGCCGTCATTCCGCTGAGGTCGAACATGTCGGTCTCCGATGCTTTCCGCCGATTCCGGGGTGAGGCTACACCAAATCCGGGCAGGAGAGCTTTAGCGCCTGCCGTTGCCGCCGCCAATGGCGCAAGCCCGCCGGACCGCAGACCAGTCTGGAGCGGTTACCGTAAGGCGCTTGCGCTGCACGGCCCGGCTGTCTAGTCCGACGATTGCAATCGCGCTCGATCCGAGGGCGCAGGTATAGAGAGGTAACAAGATGACAGTGTCCAACGCCGTGCGCCGGTCGGCTGAAGCCGGTCTGAAACGGGACGACCTGATCGTCTCCACCCTTTCTTCTAGCGGCAGGGATGGGATATCCCGCCGCAACAGGATTGCATTTTCATGTTTCTACTCGAACAAGCCGCCTATCCGGCTGCTCAATCCCTCCTAAAGGACCTTTCCTCCACGCACGTGGCCATCGCTGCCGTACTCGACGGCATCATAGAAGGTGAAGTCTGGGTCGATCGTCCGGTAGAGCCGCGCGTTGCGCTGCTCGCCAATGGCGATGCCTACTATCTCGCGGGCGTGCCGGACGAGGCGGCCGACAGCTTTGCCGAGCTGAAGGAACTGATCCCCGACTGGGCCTATTTCTTCGTCGAAGACCGCTGGTCCGATCGTCTGGGCGATATCTGGTCCAATGGCTTCGCCCGCCCGCATCCGCGCGTCAGGATGGGCTTGCCGGGAGTAAGGCATGGCCTCACGGCGACGGCGTTGCCTGACGGCTTCCGCCTCGTGCAGATCGACCAGTCCCTGCTCGATCTGGGACCCGGCGATATCGAGACCGTGACCGATCTCATGGAAGGCTGGGCCTCCCCCGAAGTCTTCCTGGAGAACGCCATCGGCTTCTGCGTCCTTCACGACGGATCCATCGTCAGCCATTGCGCAACCGACAGCGTCAGCGGCACCCGTTGCGAAGTGGGTGTCGGGACCGAGCCTGCGTATCGGCGCCTGGGGCTCGGCAAGGCGGCAGCGGCTGCGACGATTGCCGAGTGCGTCAAGCGAGGTCGGCCCGATATCGAATGGCACACGCATGCCTCCAACAAGGGATCGATCGCGATTGCCAGGAGCATCGGCCTCATCGAACGCGACCGGCATGTTGCCTATAGCGGCAACTTGCCGGCGGAGAACGTCGGCGATCTCGATCTCGATACTTGCCGGGAATGGGGGCTGCATCTGGAGCGGGCAAGCGATCACATCAACTGGTATCGCTTCCACGCAACCGGAGCCTGGGCGCTTGCCGGCGACCGCACCCGGGCGCTTGCCAATCTTCGCCAGCTTGTCGATGGCGGTTGGGAAGGCGAGGCCGAGTGGCTCGAGGGCTACTGGGCCGTGCAATCGCTCGTCGACGATCCCGAATTCAAGGCGATCGTGGCGGAGCAGCGCGCGGTAAACGAAGCCTAGCCATAAACAGACCGGCCATCCATGCGTCACTTCATCGTATAGACGTCGATGGTGAAGTACTTGTCGTTGATCTTCTTGTAGGTCCCGTCGGCACGGATTTCGTCGAGGGCCTTGTTCAGCCGCTCGCGCAGGTCGTTGTCCTCCTGGCGCACGGCAATGCCGACGCCTTCGCCGACAAATTTCTTATCGGTGATCGGTTCGCCGATCAGTTCGCAGCATGCCTTTCCGTCGGCATTCTTCGTCACCCAGTCGAGTAGCGGCAGCATGTCGCCCACCTGCAGGTCGAGGCGGCCGTTGACCATGTCGAGATTGGCCTCGTCCTGGGTCGGATAAAGCTTGATCTCCGCATCGGGATAGGTGGCGGTGATGTAGTCGGCCTGGGTCGTGCCCGACTGCGCGCCGATCACCTTGCCCTTGAGCGCTTCATTGGTGAACGCGGTGATGCCGGCGCCCTTCGGGGCGGCATGGGTCATGGCGGCGAGGTAGTAGGGGTTGGTGAAGGCGACCTGCTTCTTGCGTTCGTCGGTGATGAACATCGAGGCGATGATCAGGTCGTATTTCTTGGCGACCAGACCCGGAATGATGCCGTCCCAGTCCTGGGCTACCACTTCGCATTCGACCTTCATGCGCTCGCAAAGCGCAAGTCCGATATCGACGTCGAAGCCGCCGATCTTGCCGGCGGGATCGATGAAGTTGAAGGGCGGATAGGCGCCCTCCGTGCCGATCTTGATCTTCTCGGCGGCCTGGGCCGTGACCGCCGTTGTCGCCATGATGGCGAGCACTGCTGCTGCAATCCGCTTCTTCATTCGCGTTCCCCTGTTGTGCATCATTCTTGATGCTTCCAGGGAAGACTAAGTCGCGCTCGCCTATAAGCGAAATAGATAGGCGCGATAATCGCTATTGTTTTCGTTGATTGCCATGGCCCGCTCGGTCACTTGTAGCGACCGTGGCGCTGCAGTACCTCGACCTTGTAACCGTCCGGATCGACCAGGAAGAAGAAGCGCGCAAGCAGGGCGCCGTCGCGGTTGAAATCGACGATCTTGCCCGGGTTAAGGCCAGCGTCCGTCAACCGCTGGTGCTCGGCACCGAGGTCGTCGACCGACAGCGCCAGATGGCCATAGCCGTCACCGAGCGCATAGGGCTCGGTCCGGTCCTTGTTGACCGTCAGCTCCAGCTCGAATTCGCCTTCCTCGTTGCTGAGATAGATCAGCACGAAAGTTTCGAACTCCAGCCGTTCGGCGATTTCGAGCCCGAAGGCCACACGATAGAAATCGATCGATCGCTTCTCGTCGAGAACACGGATCATCGAATGGATCGCTTTGGCCACGGGCATCTCCTTCACGCTTTGACCTCGGCGGCGTAGCAGAGTGTCGCCGATGATGGAACCCCGCCGGGGGTGGAGGTCAGGCTTTTGCCTTTCGCTTCTTCAACTGCTGTTCGCGGAAGAAGATGAAGAGGCCCGAGGCGACGATTAGTGCCGCGCCGACGAGCACGGTCGGACGTGGTGTGTCGCCGAAGAAGAACCAGCCGAAGACGACGGCCCAGAAGAGCAGCGTATATTGCAGCGGGACGACGGTGGCGGCATCGGCCAGCTTGAGCGACCGATTGACAAGGATATGCGCGAGCATCGCGACGATGCCGAGTGCCCCGAGCTGCAGCAGCGCCTCGCCATCGACGGGTGCCCAGCCCGAAGGATTGGCGGCAACGCCGACGAGCGAGAAGATGAGCGCGCCGACGATCTGCCAGAAGACCAGCGTGGTGTCAGGCGTGGAGCGAAGCGTGCGACCGAGCATGAGCGCAAAGGCGAAGGCGGTGCTGCCGGCAAGCGCAATCAGGGCCGGGAGGCCGAGGCTTTCCTTGGAGGGCTCGAGCGCGATCAGGACCCCGGCAAAGCCGATGAGGATCGCCGTCCAGCGACGCCAGCCGACCTTCTCGCCAAGCAGGAACGGCGAGGCTGCAGCGACATAGATCGGCGCTGCCAGCCAGTAGGTCATGGTATCGGCAAGCGGCATGTAGGCGACCGCGAAATAAAACGCCGAGGCGTCGATGGCAAAGAGCAGCGAGCGGAGAGCCTGGAGGCCGGGACGTTCGACCTGGAACATCGAGCGCAGGCCGCGCCTGAGAATGAAGGGCGACAGGAACAGAAGGGCCGCGACGCTTCGGATCACCATCAGCTGGCTGACGGAGTAGGTCGCGACCAGCCACTTGCCCATGACGTCGTTCAGCGAAAACATCAGCATGCCGAGCAGCATGATGAGAACCCCGGTCCGGGCGGCGTTCGGGGCGGTTATGGGGGCGGTCATCACGGTCATGTCGGGGCTCTCGATAAGTTGCGCACGCCATGCCACATTCGGTGCGGCCGATCCATCGCCGTGTGCATATGGAACCATAAGTTTTGCGAATGAATCGGCGCCGGCGCCCGGGGCGATAGCAGAACCAAGGCAGAGCTTGGTAACAACCGTTTTGTGATCCTTTGTCAAAGCGCGAAGCGGCCCCCTTGACGTTCCGCCCGACACTGCTAATTAGTCAATCGTTCCCGCCGTCCAGACATCGGATCGCGGGTCGAACACTGGTGCCGGGCCCCTCTGGCGAGAGTTTTTACGGCGCTCTCGTGATGTCGGTACCGCCAGCAAATTAGCCGGCGGATTAGCTCTCATGAAAACTGATCTCATGCCTCACGCATGTGCCCCTTCGGCCGTGCGCATTTCTGTTTTGAAACCCCATCTTTTCACCGAATCCGGCGTCGTCCGCGCGAAGGAGGCACGTCGATGAACCAGCCTCAATCGCATTCGAGCGCGCTCGGCTATTTCACCTGGGCCTTCATCGTCACCGGCGTCGGCCTCTTGCTCGGCGCCTGGCTCGGCTGGCAGTCGACCGGCACCATCGGTGGCATGGCCTCCGTCTTCTTCATCTGCACCGTGCTTGCGGTGCTCGAAATCTCCCTGTCCTTCGATAATGCGATCGTCAATGCCAACAAGCTCAAGGACATGACGCCTGAGTGGCAGCATCGCTTCCTGACCTGGGGCATTCTCATCGCCGTCTTCGGCATGCGTATCGTCTTCCCGCTCCTAATCGTCGTTATCGCAGCGAAGATCGGTCCGATCGAAGCGATCGTTCTGGCGGCAAGCAAGCCCGAAGAATACGCGCGCATCATGAACGACGCGCACCTGCCGATCGCGGCTTTCGGCGGCACCTTCCTGATGATGGTCGGCCTCAGCTACTTCTTCGACCATGAGAAAGACGTGCACTGGATCAAGTGGGTCGAAACCAAGATGGCGCGTTTTGCGACCATCAAGGGCGTCGAGATCGCGTTTGTCCTCGCGCTTATCCTCGGCTTCTCGACGCTGCTTAAGCCGGAAGACGTTCACACCTTCGTCTATTCGGCGATCTATGGCCTCCTGACCTTCCTCGTGGTCGAAGTGGTCGGTGGCCTGCTCGATGCGCAGCAGGAAACCATGAGCGCTGCAGCAAAGGGCGGCTTCGGTGCCTTCCTTTATCTCGAAGTTCTCGATGCCAGCTTCTCGTTCGACGGCGTTATCGGCGCCTTCGCGCTGACGCAGAACCTCTTCATCATCGCGATCGGCCTTGGCATCGGCGCCATGTATGTGCGCTCGATGACGATCATGCTCGTCGAAAAGGGCACGCTCAGCGAATATCGCTACCTGGAGCACGGCGCGTTCTACGCAATCCTGATCCTCTCGGTGGTCATGTACTTCCAGACGCTGGTCCACATTCCGGAAGTCATCACCGGCCTCGGCGGTGCTGCGCTCATCGGGATCTCGCTCTGGTCGTCGATCCGCTACAACAAGCGGGAACGCCAAGAAGAGCTTGCTGGCGCACACCAGGAAGAGCGGGCTCGCGCAGAAGCCTAAGCGGCGGACGCTCTTTTCAAATCGGAAACGGCCCGGCGGAAACGCCGGGCCGTTTTTCTTTTGGTCTGGGTTCGACCGTGCCGCGTTGTCAAATCACGCAGCACACCGGATAAGGAACGGATGCTGGCTGCCGATCTGAAGAATGTACTTGAGGAGCTGTACAGGGCAGGCGCCCATCGCGTGCCGGCCGAAGATATCGATTGGCCAGAGCACCTGCATGCGGCGGTCTTCCGTGCGCTCAACATGCAGTACATGGTCCGCCGGCAGGACGACGCCGGTCGGGTCGAGTTCTCGCTGACGCGAGCCGGTTACGCGGCGATCGATGCGGAGCTTCCCTGGGCGCAGATTCTTCGGATGCGATTGCGGGATTTCCTAACCTTCCGAAAATCTCGCTGATACCCAAATGCAAAGCGGCCCGGTGGTCTCTCGACCCCGAGCCGTTCTTCATCCTTGGGAGGATAAGGCGCCCCTGAGGGCGCTGGAATTGTTAGCCGCGGCGCGTATCCGGGAAGTTCGCGGGGTCGATGCCCAGCGTGCGCAGGTCGCTTGCCTTCGGGCGGCGGTGACCTTCGACAGCGGCGGCGGCAGCGCTAGCAGCGCCGAGAACTGCGAATGCACGACCGATGAAACCCTTGTGATAAGTTGTGGTGGCCATCTTCTTGCTCGCTTTCGTTTTCTCTTTGATGAGCAAAAGATGGGGTGCGGGCAGACTTTTTGCAATGCACAATCGGACACGCCAGCCATGCAAAGGAAGCAGGCCCGGTCGGTTTTCAAACCGGCCGGGCCTGCGGATAGGCCTTGGGAGGAGGCGCTAATTCGATCAGGTCCGGAAGGGTTTCCGGACCTGACTGTTATTGGGGCTTAGTCTTCGTTGGCGGCGAGCTGCGAAAGGACTTCGCCGCGGCCACGGGCCCGAAGGATCAGCGGTACGATCAGTGCGGCAGCCGCGATGATCAGGAGGCCGGCGGCGATAGGTGAGGTGAACAGCACCGAGATGTCACCCTGGCTGATCGCGAGGGCACGACGGAGCTGTTGCTCGGCCAGCGGCCCAAGGATCAGGCCGACGACGACAGGAGCGATCGGATAGCCGAAGACGCGCATCGCGTAGCCAAGCAGGCCGAAAGCGAGCAGCATGCCGAGTTCGTAGACCGACGGGTTGGCGCCGATGGTGCCGAGCGTCGCGAACAAGAGGATGCCGGCATAGAGCCACGGCTTCGGGATCGTCAGCAGCTTCACCCAGAGCCCGATCAGCGGCAGGTTCAGGACCAGCAGCATGAAGTTGGCGATGAGCAGGCTGGCGATCAGGCCCCAGACGAGCTGCGGGTTGGTCGCAAACAGCAGCGGGCCAGGTTGAAGGCCATATTGCTGGAAGCCGGCGAGCATGATCGCGGCCGTTGCGGTGGTCGGCAGGCCGAGCGTCAGCAGCGGCACGAGCGTGCCGGCGGCCGAGGCGTTGTTGGCCGCTTCCGGACCAGCAACACCTTCGATCGCGCCATTGCCGAACTCTTCGGGATGTTTTGCCAGCTTCTTTTCGGCCGCATAGGACAGGAAGGTGCCGATCTCGGCGCCGCCGGCCGGCATCGCGCCGATGGGGAAGCCGATGAACGTGCCGCGAAGCCAAGGCTTCCATGAACGCGCCCAATCGAGCTTGCTCATCCAGACCGAGCCACGCACGGCCTCGACCTTGTCCGGGCCTTTTTCGCCTTGCGCGGCGATGAACAGCGTCTCACCGATCGCGAACATGGCAACGGCAAGGGTCGTAACCTCGATGCCGTCGAGCAGTTCGGGAACGCCGAAGGAGAGGCGCGCCTGACCGGTCAGCTGATCGATGCCGACGACGGACAGCGCCAGGCCGACGAAGAGGGCCGTCAGGCCGCGAAGCGTGCTGTCGCCGAATGCCGAGGATACGGTGACGAAGGCAAGAACCATCAGCGCGAAGTATTCGCGCGGACCGAAGACCAGGGCCAGCTTGACGATGTAGGGTGCGATAAAGGCGAGGCCCAGCGTCGCGATCAGGCCGGCAACGAATGAGCCGATGGCGGCGGTGGCAAGGGCCGGTCCACCGCGTCCGGCGCGCGCCATCTTGTTGCCTTCGAGCGCGGTGACGATCGAGGCGCTTTCGCCCGGCGTGTTGAGCAGGATCGAGGTGGTCGAGCCGCCATACATGCCGCCATAATAGATGCCGGCGAACATGATCAGCGATCCGGCCGGATCGAGCTGGTAGGTAACGGGCAGAAGAAGTGCCACGGTCAGCGCCGGGCCGATGCCGGGAAGGACGCCGACGGCGGTCCCGAGCGTCACGCCGATCAAGGCGTAGAGCAGGTTCATCGGCTGGGCAGCAACCCACAATCCCTGGATCAGGAAGTCAAAAGTAGCCATGGTCGACGGCCCTCTTAGAAGAACAGGTGTTCAAGCGGCCCTGCGGGCAGCGACAACTGCAGAAGCTTGGCGAAAATCACCCACACGACGAAACAGAGCGCGATGCCGACTGGCAGGGAGAACCAGAGCTTGCGCTTGCCAAAGCCGCGCGCGGTGAGCGCAAAGAGAATGCCGGTGGCGATCGAGAAGCCTGCGACCTTCAGGAGCAGCATCTGTGCTGCAAGGCCCGCCACGATCCAGATGACCGGTGCGACTTCCTGGCGCTCGCGCTCTGGAAAATCGTTGCGAAACGCAGCGAAGATCGTCCAGACAGCGAGGGCTGCAAGACAGCAGGCAATCGCATAGGGGACCGTCGTCGGTCCAACCTGGGAGTAACCGGCAGCGCCCGTCAGGCGCGACACGTCCCAGAAGATGAGGCCAGCGATAGCGGCGAGAACCGCCGCGATGAAGAGCGCCGCCCGATCCGGGCGACGCGTTGAAGTTGAAGGGTTATGCCCCGTGGTCATTTCACCAGTCCAATGTCCTTGAGAACACCTTCGGTGGCCGCAACATCCTTGTCGAGCTGGGCGCTGAAGGCGTCACCGGCGAGGTAGCTGTCCTGCCAGCCCTTGGTCTTCAGCACTTCCTGCCAGCCAGCGGACTTAGCAAGCTTTTCGATGTCGGCAGAGACGGCTGCCTTCTGCTCGTCGGAGAGGCCCGGAGCTGCTGCGACCATGCGCCAGTTTTCGACGACCACGTCGAGACCGGATTCCTTGAGCGTCGGGGCATCGATGCCGGCGACACGCTCGGGACCGGACACGGCGAGCAGGCGAAGCGTGCCGGCCTTGACCTGCGATTCGAATTCGCCGTAGCCCGAAATGCCAGCCGTTACCTGGCTGCCGAGGATTGCGGCTAGTGCTTCACCGCCGCCCGAATAGGCGATGTAGTTGATCTTGGTCGGGTCGACGCCGGCCGCCTTGGCGATCAGGCCAACGGCGATGTGGTCGGTACCGCCGGCCGAACCGCCAGCCCAGGAAACCGCGCCAGGATCTTTCTTCAGGGCTTCGACGAGGTCGCCCATCGTCTTGATGTCGGACGAAGCCGGAACGACGATTGCTTCGTATTCGCCGGTCAGGCGAGCGATCGGGGTGACGTCCTTGAGGGTGACCGGCGACTTGTTGGTGAGGATCGCGCCGACCATGACGTAGCCGCCGACGATCAGGGCGTTGGCATTGCCCTTCTGCTGGCTGGCAAACTGGGCAAGGCCGATCGTGCCGCCGGCGCCCGGTACGTTCTGGACCTGAACGTTGCCGGAAATGCCTTCCTGCTGCAGCACCGTCTGAAGCGAACGGGCCGTCTGGTCCCAGCCGCCGCCCGGGTTTGCCGGAGCAATGATCGTGTAGTCAGCGGCAACCGCCGGGAGCGACATGGCGCCGGCGAGAATCGTTGCGAGGAAAATATGTTTCAAGGTCAGTCCTCCGTGAGGCGCGTTTTCACCGCGCACGTTGTTGCTGTGTGCGAACGGGAAGACAGCGACGGGCTCTTTCGACCCTTATCGCTTGACCGGATTGGTGGCTTCCTCCCAGTGCGCAACCGGCGGCCCGCCTCCACGGGTGCCAGTGACCTTAAGGCACCATAGAAAGCTGACATTTAGCTGACATCAAGTCCCGAATGCGAAAATCCTGCCGCACCGTTTACGGAATTTTAGGCTCTCGCATGCGCTGACGGGCGATGTTTCCGGTCCTCGGCACCCCAAATGAGCAGGCCCGCAGACCGAATTTCGCGACGGAGCTTCGAATCGCTACTCGGATATTGCCGCCAGCGGGGGCGAGCCTAGGTATGAGGAGGCGGCGCCGGCAAAGTGACGACAGGTTTGCGCCGGCGCGCCTGAGGGCGAGTTCCGGCAAGGATGACGGGAGAGTAAATTCGATGGCGAAAGCGACGACAAAGGCGAAAAACAACGATGTGGCGGAAGAGGCCGTTTCCGCCTCCAGTCAGATCGATGCGAGGATCGCGGAACTTGGCGACTGGCGCGGAGCGACGCTCGCGCAGATCCGCAAGCTGATCAAGGAAGCCGATCCTGATATGGTCGAGGAATGGAAATGGCGGGGTGTTCCGGTCTGGGAACATGCCGGCATCATCTGTACCGGCGAGACTTACAAGGCGGTGGTGAAGATGACCTTTGCCAAGGGGGCAGCGCTTGAGGATCCGGCCGGACTTTTCAACTCCAGTCTGGAAGGCAATACCCGACGCGCCATCGACATCCATGAAGGCGAGGCGATCGACGAAGAGGCTTTGAGGGCATTGGTTTTGGCAGCCGTTGAACTGAACCTTTCCGCGCAGGCCTCACGGTCCGGGCGCCCGCGGAAGAAGGTTTAAGGCCGGGGCCTAGCGCGTTTCCGGCTTGGCCCGAGGTGTCGCGCTTCCGTCCACTGCGGTCAATGAAGCCTCAGAACCTCGTTCCATTTGGCAATCAGCCGTGAGCGCTTCACCTGGTCGAGATAGACCATCAGGCCCGGGCTTACCGGGACGGGGCGCAACTGGCCGCCAAGCATCTCCTGCATGGTGTTGGCGGTGTTTTCGCCCGCCACTTCGGGGCTGACGGCAGGGATCTGCAGTTCCCGCGCCATGATCGTCTGGCCTTCCTTGGACATGAAGAATTCGAGGTAGCGCCGGCCGAGGTCGGGGGAGGCGGCGGCCTGGGGCACGAGGCCGATACGCGACATCACCACGGTGTAATCCTTCGGCAGGACGATGCCGACATCCGGATGCCGTGCCGCCCAGTCGGCGGCATAGGAGCCGAGGATGTTGTAGCCGAGCACGAAGCGGCCGTCGGCGACGCGCTCGAGGATTGCTTCGCTGGTCGAGTAGAGCTTGACGCCGGCCGCCCCCATGGCCTGGATGACGTCCCAGATATCGCCGAACTGTTCCTGGTCGCGCGACATGAAGAGGAAGCCGACGCCGGACCGCTCGATGTCATAGGTTCCGATCCTGCCGAAGACGGCCGCCCCCTGGCGCTTCAGGTAATCGACGAATTCTGCGCGCGTCGACGGCGGCTTTTCCTTGGTGAAGCTCGGCTTGTGGTAAACGAAGACGGCAGGCTCGAAGGTCAGCGCATAAGCCGTGTTGCGCCAGTTGGCCCAGGCCGGCCAGCGTTCGCTCATCGGCAGGTCGCTGCGCTGGGCGTAACCGTCGTTGCTGAGCTTGACTTGCAGGTCCATGGCGGAAGAAAAGGCGAAGTCCGCCGTCTTCATTCCGGCGTCGGTCTCCTTGATGATGCGGTCGTAGATTTCTCCGGTCAGCATGTCCTCATAGCGCACGGCAACGTCCGGATTGGCCCGCTGGAAACCGATGATCATCGGCTTTGCAAGCGGTTCGTCGAGCGATGAATAGACGACCAGCGTACGCACGTCCGCTTTGCCGGAAAGAGCCGGGAATATGATGGGGGCCGCAAGGAGCAGCTGGGGACAAAGGGCGAAAAAAAGAAAAGAAATCAAGAACCGCATGAATCCACAATGCCTCAGTGTCGCACCGTTCACAAGCAAGGCATCGGCGGATAAGGTGGTCGGGGGAGTGATGATAATTGCGTATCTTGCTTGTTGAGGACAACCAGGACCTGGCTGAGGGCCTGTCGGCGATTTTGCGCGGCAGCGGCTATGCCGTCGATGTCGTCAGCGACGGTGCGTCGGCGCATGCGGTGGCCGCCACCGAAACGTTCGACCTTGTCATTCTCGATCTCAATCTGCCGGAGATGGATGGCCTGGATGTGCTGAGGGCGATGCGCGCCCGCCAGAACCGCGCGGCGGTCTTGATCCTTACGGCAAGGGGCGCGCCCGAAGAACGGATCAAGGGGCTCGACCTCGGCGCCGACGACTACATGATCAAGCCGTTCGACGTCGGCGAGCTCGAAGCGCGCGTGCGCGTGCTCTTGCGCCGTCAGGCGGGGCTTAGGGCCTCGACCGTCAGCTACGGCAATGTGTCGCTCGATCTCAACACGCGCAGCTTCTCGTCCGGTGGCGCGCCGATCGAGATCCCGGCGCGCGAGCTCGGCCTTCTAGAGCTCCTGTTCATGCGTGCCGGCAAGGTGGTCGCCAAGGATGCGATCATGCAGTCGCTGACCGGCTTTGACGACGATCTGAGCCCGAATGCGATCGAGCAATATGTCAGCCGGCTGCGCAAGCGCCTTGCGCCGCATGGGCTGACCGTGCGCACTGCCCGCGGCATCGGCTACTATCTCGACAAGGCGGCCGGGCCGGAATGAGGGCGACGGTCTACTCCCTCCGCCGGCGCCTGCTTGGCTGGCTGTTGATCTCGACGGTGGTCATCGGGGTCATCGCGCTGACGGATACCTATCGGGAGGCCGTGACGACCGCCAACGTCGTTTCCGACCGGGTGCTTGCCGGCTCGGCGCTGGCAATCGCCGAGCGCGTGGTGGTGGCCGAAGACGGGTCGCTCGAAGTCGACATTCCCTATGTTGCCTTGGAAATGCTGACGTCGGCCGCGCAGGACCGTGTGTTTTACCGGGTCGACGGACCGCCCGGCCAGTTCATCACCGGCTACCAGACATTGCCGTCGCTGGCGGAGGAACCGGGAGCATCGACCACCTTTGCGGATTCGATCTTCCGCGGCGAACCGATCCGCATCGCTGCCCTACGACGCTCCGCCTCGACGGGTATCAATTCCGTGCCCTTCGTGGTCACGGTCGCCGAAACGACGATCGCGCGCCGACATCTGGCGCAGACGATCCTGGTGCGATCGGCGCTGCGCCTCGGGATGATGATTGCGGGTGCGGCCGTGATCGTCTGGATCGCGGTCACGTTTTCCTTGCGGCCACTTTACAGGCTGGGTGACGCGATCTCGGAGCGCAGTCCGGACGATCTGCATCCGATTGGCGAGCGGGTTCCGAACGAAGTCCAGGGTCTCGTCGATACCGTCAATTCCTTCATGGGGCGCCTGCAGTCGGCGCTCGATGCGCTCCGCAACTTTACCGGCAATGCCAGCCATCAGCTGCGTACGCCGCTCGCCATCATCCGCACGCAGCTCGCGCTTGCGCAACGCGCCGGCTCGATCGAGGAAACGCGAAGTGCTGTGAAAAAGGCCGACGAGGCGGTTGCCAATGCCGAGCGCATTCTGGGGCAACTGCTGCTGATGGCGAAGATCGATGCTGCCGGCAAGGATGAAGCGCGTTCGCTGGAGCGCGTCGATCTCATCGAACTCGTGCGGGAGATAACGGCCGAGCACGTGCCGGCGGCCGGGGACGCCGATATCGATCTCGGCTTTGACGGCGAGGGCGAGGCTTTCATTCGCGCCGAGCCGTTGCTGATTGGCGAGCTGCTCAAGAACCTCATCGGCAATGCTTTGCTTTATGCCGGCCGCGGCGCGGAGGTGACGAGCCGTGTCTTTGCGCGGGACGGTTCGGTGTCGCTGGAGGTGGAGGACAACGGACCGGGAATTCGGCCGGAATTGCGCGAGACGGTGCTCCGGCGTTTCGAACGTGGCGGCAGTGATGCGCCCGGTTCCGGGCTCGGTCTGCCGATCGTCGAGGAGATTGCCGAGCTTTACGGCGCGACGACCAGTCTCAGCGAAGGGGCTGACGGTCGCGGTCTCAAGGTGACCATTCGCTTTCCGGAGGGCTAAGCACAAATGGGCTCTATCCGGCGCCGCCAAATGCGGGCCGGTTGAGCGAAAGCCATCTGTGAGCGGTGACACGCTCAGATGGTTCAGGCAGTTTTCGTTTTTTGGGTCTTGCTTAGCGGCCGCGGTGGCCGAAGAAGGAAGCTGTCTCGCGGGTCTGTACCCGCAGCATCGCGTTCCAAAGCTGAAGAACGAAACGCGGCTGAAACTGGCTCGCAAGCTTGCGCTGCGACAACATGGGAAGTCTCCAATAGTTTTGAACGCCTGGCATATAGTGCATCCCCAAGGATTTTGCCAGAGCGCGTGCGCTGGGGCAGCCCTGCGCGCCAAGCATATGTGGAAAACGCCTTGAACCTGCCGATATAGCCTCCTGAACAAAATAAAATGCCGGGATGACTTTCGTCATCCCGGCCAGTTGGCTTCACTGGGAGGAGGGTATTACTTTTGGGTGTCAGGCCTTCTTGCGGTTCTTCTGTCGATAGACGTCGATGACGACGGCGGCGACGATGATCAGGCCCTTGACGATTTCCTGGTAGTAGGCGTCGACCCGGAGGAAGGTGAAGCCCGAAGTCATGACGCCAAGGATGATGGTGCCGATGACCGTGCCGGTGACCCGGCCAACGCCACCCGTCAGCGAGGTTCCACCGATGACGGTCGCGGCGATCGCGTCGAGTTCGTACATCACACCCATGCCAGCCTGTGCCGTCTGGGCACGGGCAGCCGTGACGACACCGGCGAGGCCCGCCAGCATGCCGGCAATCGCATAGACCTTGATCAGATGCGCCTCGACGTTGATGCCGGAGACGCGGGCGGCCTGGACGTTGGCGCCGATCGCATAGGTGAACTTGCCGTAGCGGGTGTAGCGCAGTGCGATGTGGAAGATGATCGCGACGACGAGGAAGACGATGACGGGCCAGATGCCGGTGCCAATGAAGTTGAACTGCTCGGTGAGGCCCGAGACCGGCTGGCCCTTGGTGTACCACTTGGAGATGCCGCGTGCAGAGACCATCATGCCGAGCGTGGCGATGAAAGGCGGGATCTTGGTGCGGGCGATCAGCTGACCGTTGATGAAGCCGGCGAGCAGGCCGATGCCGATGCCAAGGCCGATCGGAACGATCGCCGGCATGTCGGTGAGCGACGGATAGAGCGCACGCGGCCAGGTGGACGCCTGGGCCACACTTGCCGAGATCATCGCCGTCATGCCGACGACGGAGCCGGAGGAAAGATCGATGCCGCCGGTTATGATGACCTGGGTGACGCCGACGGCGATGATGCCGATCACGGACACCTGCAGGATCATGATCGTCAGGCGCTGCGGGTTCATCAGGAAGCTCTGGCCGACGAAGATCCAGCCAAGGATCTCATAGACCAGCGCGATGCCGATCAGCACCAGGAAGATGTTGAATTCGGGGGGCAGGCGGCGCTTTGCGCCGGCAAGCTGTGTGCTCGCGCCCTGTGCGGCGATGTTGGTGTCCATTTTCATTCCTCCCTTTCGTCAGGTGGCTCTTCGCTCAGCTCGCGGCGAGCTCCATGACCTTGATCTGGGTTGCTTCCGCCCTGTCGAGGAAGCCGGTGACGCGGCCTTCATGCATGACCATGATGCGGTCGCTCATGCCGAGCACTTCGGGCATTTCCGAAGAGATCATGATGACCGCGACGCCGTTGCGGGCGAGTTCGGTGACGAGGCGGTGGATTTCCGCCTTGGCGCCGACATCGATGCCGCGTGTCGGCTCGTCGAGGATCAGGATGCGCGGATTGGTGAGCAGCCAGCGTCCGATCAGCACCTTCTGCTGGTTGCCGCCCGACAGGTTCTCGATGCGCTCCTGCAGGTTCGGCGTCTTGACCCGGAGCTTGCGGCTCATCTCTTCGCATGCAGCCGTGATCTGTTTTTCGGTAACGAAGCCGCCCTTGACGAAACGATCCTGGAGAACGGCAATCTGCATGTTCTCGAGGATGTCGAGGATCAGGAGACAGCCGGTATCCTTGCGGTCTTCTGTCAGGAACGCCATGCGGTTCCTGATCGCCGTATTGGGGCTGTCGATCGAAAGCGTCTTGCCGTCGATCGAAATCGTGCCGGAGCTTGCCGGCGTCACGCCGAACAGTGTTTCGGCGACGTTCGAGCGACCAGAGCCGACGAGGCCAGCAATACCGAGGATTTCGCCGGCGCGCACGTCGAAGGAGACGTCGCGGAAGACGCCGTTAAGCGCCAGGTTCTTCACCGACAGCACGACGTCGCCGATCGGCACCTCTTCCTTCGGGAACATCTGGGTGATTTCGCGGCCGACCATCATGCGGATGATGTCATCGCGGGTGACGTCGCTCGACGCATGCGTGCCGATGAACTTACCGTCGCGGAAGACCGAGAACTCGTCGGCGATCTCAAACAGCTCGTTCATCTTGTGGGTGATGTAGACGATGCCGATACCCTGTTCGCGCAGATCGCGAATGATTTCGAAGAGATGGGCGACCTCGCGCTCGGTCAGCGCAGACGTCGGCTCGTCCATGATCAGCACGTCGGATTCGTAGGAGACCGCCTTGGCGATCTCAACCATCTGCCGGTTGGCCACCGACAGGTGACGCACTTCGATTTCAGGGTCGATCTTGATTTTCAGGCGATCGAAGAGGCGCGCGGTGATGCGGTTCATCTCGCGGTGATCGACGAAGCCGAAGCGGTTCTTCGGCTCGCGGCGGATCCAGATGTTTTCCGCCACGGTCATGAACGGCATCAGGTTTAGTTCTTGATGGATCATGGCGATACCGTTTTCGAGCGCGTCGAGCGGGGACTTCAGCCGGATCTCGGTACCTTTCAGCTTCACGTCGCCCTTGTCGGGCGTGTAGATGCCGGCAAGGATCTTCATCAACGTCGACTTGCCGGCGCCGTTTTCGCCCATCAGTGCGTGGACCGTGCCGCGCTTTAGCTTGAACTCGACATCGTCGAGCGCGACGACACCGGGGAACTCCTTGCGGATTCCTTCCGCAGAAAGAAGATATTCGGCCTTGGGTACCGCGCCGCTGGCGCGCACGGCTGCCATCGTTGTCGGACTGAGCGTCATGTTCCTTGCCTCCCCGTCGTTTCCGGCTGTCGCGGAAAGTCCTCATCGCTGGCGGGTGACCAGCTCATTTTACCGCGTACGGCATCCATTGGACGCAGAGATTTGCGGTCGGACCTGCATTTTTGAAAGAGAGCGCGGGGTTTCCCGCGCTCTCTATTGCGGCGATCAGTTCTTCGCCTGGTACTTGTCGAGGTTTTCCTTGGTCACGAGCTCGAAGGGGATGTAGACCTTCTTGTCGACCGGTTCGCCCTTGGCGAGCTTGAGGGCGGCATCGACCGAGCCCTTGCCCTGGCCGGCGGCGTTCTGGAACACCGTGACGTCGAGGTCGCCTGCGGCCATGGCTGCAAGCGCGTCCTGCGTCGCGTCGATACCGCCGATGACGACGCTATCCATAGAACGGCCGGCGGCCTTCAGCGCCTGGATCGCGCCGATTGCCATTTCGTCGTTGTTGGAAATGACGGCGTCGAATTCAACACCGGCCGAGAGCCAGTTCGTCAGAAGGTCGGAGCCTTGGGTACGCGACCAGTTGGCGGTCTGCTCCTCGACGATCTCGATGCCCTTGCACTGGTCGGTCGCAAGCACGTCGTGGATGTCCTTGGTGCGCATGCGGGCAGCCTGGTTGGACAGTTCGCCCATCATCACGACGGCCTTGCCCTTGCCGCCAAGCATCTTGCAGATTTCTTGCGTCTGCAGCGTGCCGGACTCCTGCTCGTTCGAAGCGACGAAAGCCTGCTTTTCCGGCAGCGTGTCGACGTTGACCGGTTCGCGGTTGACGTAAACGAGCGCAATGCCGGCGTCCGCCGCGATCTTCGACATGGCAGCCGTCGCATCGGTATCAACCGGGTTGACGATGATGGCGGTGACGCCAGCGGCGATGAAGTTCTGGATCTGGCTCTGCTGCTTGGAGACGTCGTTCTGCGCGTCTTCGATCTGCAGTTCGACGCCATCGAGCGTCTTGGCGTAGTCGGACATGCCGTTACGCAGGACGGTCAGGAAGTTGTCGTCGAAAAGGGCCATGGATACGCCGATGGTCTCGGCATGTGCGGCCGTAGACATCATCACGGCCAGCGCTGTGCTGAGCACGAATTTCTTCATTGTCTTTCTCCTCCACAATGGTGCCCGGCGCCACCTTCTCCTGCCGGGGACGCAATGCCGGATTGCGCTCATTCATCTCGAAAGCGGCACTCCCGCTGCGCTTCGAATAAAACGGAACAAACGAACCAGTAAATTGCGATTACGGAATATGTATTCCATTTTATGCGGACGCCGTCAAGACCCGATGCGGCGCCCGTTGTTGATTTGCCGGCCCAGCGCCGGAGATGCGCAGATCTGGCTTTGGATATAGTCCACGCTCCGCTGGACGGCTGCCGCGGGGGCCGCCAATCCATGGACTTCGGCGGCGAAAGGCTCAAAGGAGAGCGGCCCCGCATAACCGGCCGCCTGCAGGCGCCTTATCTGTCCGACATTGTCGAGCAGGTCGCTTCGATCAACGAGGACGCGGTGCGAATCACGCAGATCCGAAACGGCCACGCGTTCATCGGTGACGCCGGAAATATGGATGAGGCCGGTCATCTCGGGATAGATCGCAGGCTCCCCGGCGAGGTGGTGGTGAAACGTGTCGTGTACGAGGCGGAAGGTCTTCTCACCGTCGACGGCCTTGATTGCCTCGACAGCTTCTGTCTTCGAGCGTAGCGAGCAGATCTCGAAGCCAAGCGGTTCGACGAGGCCGATGATTCCAGCCTTTTCGAGCATCGGCTTCAGCGCCGACAGTGCCTTGCGAAGATTTTCCTGGCGCTCGCCATCGGCCTGGCCGGTGCCATCGTTGACGGGAACAAGGACAAGGGCCTTGGCGCCGCAGTCGCGTGCATAAGCGATCAGTTCCTCGGCTTCGGCCTGACGGGCCTCGTTCCATTCGTTGAAACGTTGAAGGGCATTGATCGAGATGATCGTGATGCCGTGACGATCGGCGAGGGCGGCGACATCCTTCGCCGGCGTCCCGTCGAGGATTGCGTTGCCGGTCAGATCGTTGCGGATTTCGACAGAGTTCATGCCGAGCGATCTGGCGAGTTCGAAAAAGGCGCCAAGCGGCAGGCTCGGCGTTGTCATGTGATTGAGGGCGAAGGGCAGGGCGGTCACGGGAATGTCTCCTCCAGTGGGATGGGTCATGGGCTATAAATGGAACGTTCATTCCATTTACAACCTCGCGGACAATTCACCAACTGTCGGAGCGCAGTCAAAGCGCACAACGCTCAAACGTCTTGCATCCCTGCAAGATTGCCTTTCGTCAATGATGGTATTCCATCAGCCTTTCGCTAGATATTCTCCGGCGTAAAGAGGTCGAAAGGGAGGAAGGTTTGTCCCGGCGCACCGGTCGGGCCTTTGTCGATCGCCTGGATCATCAGGTTGATCGTTTCGCGGGCCAGCGCAGCGGTTGGGGTCGATATCGCCAGGGTCACGACATCGTCGCCAAGGGCGGCACGGGAATCCGGTGTCAGCTCGTTGACGACCGCGATTAGCTTGCCTTCCAGCCTTTCCTCGCGGATAGCCGAGATTGCGCCTTCCATGCCGCCGCCGCAGACATAGAAGCCAATCAGATCCGGGTGGCGCTGGAGCAGATTGAGTGTCGCTTCATGGGTGATCTCGGCTGTGTCGAGGTTGACCATCGTGTCGAGCACTTCGAAATCGGGTGCGTGTTCGCGAAAATACGAGCGAAAGCCGATTTCCCGCAACTCATGGCCGAGAAAGCGATGGCTGCCGACGAAGGCTGCGACCTTGCCGGGACGTTTTGCCGCCTTGGCGATCATCCACGCGGCCGTGCGGCCGACCTTGTGATTGTTGAGGCCGACATAACCCTCGCGAACACCGGCGGCAAAATCCGACAGCAGCGAGAAGACCGGGATGCCGCGCTCCTTGAGTTCCTCAATCGCGGTGGTCACCGCCGGGTAATCGGGAGCGACAAGCGCAATGGCCTGGTTGCGGGCTGCGGCGGCTCGGAGCTTCTCCGTGATGGCCGATGGCGTGGAATTTGCGACGAAATCGACCTGGGCGAAGACGCGGGCATGCGACAGCGACAGCGCCGCATTTTCGATTTCCTTCGCGACTGTTTGATAGAAAGCCTGCTCCGGCTTTTGCAGGACGAAGCCAAGTCTGTATTGCGGCAGGTCCTCAAAGACGCGCTGTCGGATCAAGCCCACGGCGTGATAGCCGATTGATTTTGCAGCCTCATAGACCCGGCGCGCCGTCTCTTCCCGCACGGGGTGGCGCCCGTTGAGTACGCGGTCGACGGTGGCGACGCTGACGCCGGCGGTCCGCGCAAGGTCGGCAATGGTCGGACGGTTGCTCATCGCGTCTCCTGATAGGTTTGCATCACGCCTGAAATGCGAATGATGACATCATTTGAGAGAATATATCATTGCTGCATTGAGACCTGGCAAAAGTCAACCTATCGTCATTGCACGACATGAGACGTCGCCGGCCGGATGGGACCGGACCGCTGGGAGGAGCGCAAATGACGATGATGCCGACGAAGCGAGACTACAGCCTGCTTGGCCGAGATGCCCAGGCGGCCGTCGCCAACGGTCTCTCGGCAGCGGAGTGGTACCACACCGACATTCCGCGCAAGCAGATGAAGGAACTGATGAAGCGCGAGGATGGACCGGCTATCCGCGACACTGCGATCTGGCTCGGCTGTCTCATTCTGTTCGGTGCACTCGGCATCATCTTCTGGGGCACGTGGTGGGCGGTCCCGTTCTTCCTTGCCTACGGCGTGCTCTACGGTTCGGCATCCGACAGCCGCTGGCACGAATGCGGCCATGGCACGGCGTTCAAGACGATGTGGATGAATGACGCCGTCTACCAGATCGCCTGCTTCATGATCATGCGCAATCCGGTCACCTGGCGCTGGAGCCACACGCGCCACCACACCGATACGGTGATCGTCGGTCGCGACCCCGAGATCGCCGTGATGCGGCCGCCAGATCTGTTGCGGCTGGTGTTGAACTTCTTCGGCATCCTCGATGTCTGGCACGCCATCGTGGACATGGTTCGTAACACGCTCGGCATCATCAGTGCCGAGGAGGCGACCTTCATTCCTGAGATGGAGCAGCCGAAGGCGATCCTGGTCGCACGCGTCTGGTTTGCCATCTACGCCGCAACGATCGCTGCCTGCTTCTACCTCGGCTCGATCCTGCCGCTGATGTTGATCGGCCTGCCCAGGCTCTATGGTGCCTGGCACCATGTGCTGACCGGGCTGCTGCAGCACGGCGGGCTGGCTGACAACGTGACCGACCATCGGCTGAACAGCCGCACGGTCTACATGAACCCGATCAGCCGCTTCGTCTATTGGAACATGAATTACCATGTGGAACACCACATGTTCCCGATGGTGCCTTACCACGCGCTGCCGAAGCTGCACGCCATGATCAAGCATGATCTGCCGGAACCGAACCCGTCGATGCTTCACGGCTACCGCGAGATGATCCCGGCCTTTCTGCGGCAATTGCGGAACGAAGATTACTTTCTGAAGCGCGCGCTGCCGGCAACGGCGAAGCCCTACCGGGAAGAGTTTCACAGCGACGCGATCGTGCACGCCGCCGAATAACCAACGAATGCCAGGAACTGGGAGGAAATCATGAACGGAAACTGGGTTGAAGTTTGCGCAGCGGACGAAATCGACGAGGAAGACGTGATCCGTTTTGATCACGACGGGCGCACCTTTGCGGTCTACCGCAGTCCCGACGACGAGTATTTTGCCACCGACGGGCTCTGCACCCACGAACATATTCACCTCGCCGATGGCCTCGTGATGGACGACATCATCGAATGTCCGAAGCACAACGGCCGCTTCAACTACAAGACCGGCCAGGCCAAGGGCGCGCCCGTCTGCGTCAACCTGAGGACCTATCCGGTGAAAGTCGAGGCAGGAAGCGTGTTCATTGCGCTCGGCTGAAGCCGCTCTTGAGAAATTGGGCTCGCCGCCGCGGGCAGGGAGGTTGAGATGGGTTCCATCGTCATCGTGGGCGCTGGCGAGTGCGGCGCAAGGGCCGCCTTTGCCCTCAGGGAAAAGGGGTGCGACGGCAAGGTCACACTGATCGGCGCGGAACCGCATCTTCCCTATGAGCGGCCGCCCCTTTCGAAGGATGGCCTTAAGGCAGAGGCCCCGCCGAAATATGTCGCCGATGCCGAGCGCTACGCGGCGGCAGGGATCGAAGTGCTGACGGATACCCCGGTCGTGGCGATTGACCGCGCGGAGAAGCGCGTAACGCTCGCAGACGGAAGCAGCATCGCCTATGACCGGCTGTTGTTGACGACCGGTGCGCGGGCACGAACGATCCCCGGGATGGATGAGGCGTCGCGTCGCATCCGCACGCTTAGAACCCATCGCGACGCTGAAGAGATCCGCCGCGAACTTTCGCCCGGCCGGAAGCTTGCGATCATCGGCGGCGGCTTCATCGGTCTTGAGCTTGCTGCAACGGCGCGCGGCTTGGGTGCTGCCGTGGTCCTGATAGAAGGGCTGCCGCGCATCCTTTCGCGCGGCGTGCCGGAGGAGATCGCCGCGATCGTTGCCGAGCGGCATCGTGCCGAGGGCGTCGACATACGCTGCGAAGCGAAGATTGAACGTATCGATGCGGACGAAAACCGTGCGCGGATCGTTCTTGCCGGCGGCGAGACAGTCGAGGCCGACCTTGTCGTCGTCGGCATCGGTGCGGTCCCGAACACGGAACTTGCAGCCGTCGCCGGCCTCTCGATCGAGAACGGAATTGCTGTCGACGCAACGCTTCAAACCAGCGATCCCGATATCTACGCCGCTGGCGATTGCTGCTCGTTTCCGCTTTGTCACTATGGCGATCGCCGGATACGTCTCGAGGCATGGCGCAATGCGCAGGATCAGGGAACGCTCGTTGCCGGCAATCTACTCGGCGGTGGCGAGGCGATCGCCAGCGTGCCCTGGTTCTGGTCCGACCAGTATGACCTGACGCTGCAGATCGCGGGGCTTGCCGACGGCGCTGCGACAATCGTGCGACGCGAACTCGGTGACGGCGCTTTCATGCTTTTCCACCTCGACGATGCCGGCCGGCTGCTTGCGGCCTCCGGGATAGGCCCGGGTAATGCGGTCGCGCGTGACATTCGGCTTGCCGAAATGCTGATTTCGGCCGGAAAGCACCCGGATCCGCAGGCGCTCATCTCGCTTGAAACCAAGCTCAAAACACTCCTCGCAGCCTAGCGCGAGAGGCAAATCTCGCCCTGTTACCATGATTTCCGGAGCCTTCTCATGAAAAGCCACCGTCCGACCGTTGCCGATCTCCTGTCGATGAAGGGCAAGCGCCAACTCACCATGCTGCGAGTCGAAACGCTGGATGAGGCCGAAGCGGCGGAAGCCGCCGGCATCGATCTCGTTTCCGTCCCGCCGGAGCTCTTAGGGCCCGAGTTTCGTGAGGTGGCGCCGACCTGTTTTGCCTTTCCGGGCCTCGAATACGGCGACTACGTCACTGCGGAAGACTATATGCGTGCAGCCTTCAAGGCGCTGAAGGCCGGCGGTGACGCGGTCTATTGCGCGGCCGGGCTTTCCACCGTCCGCCGGATGCGCGAGGAGGGCATTCCCGTCTGCGGCCATGTGGGTCTCATCCCCACCAAGGCCACCTGGACCGGCGGGTTTCGGGCCGTCGGCAAGACGGCGGCGAGCGCGCTCGAGATCTGGCGGCAGGTCAAGGCGCTTGAGGAAGCCGGCGCCTTCGCCGCTGAAATCGAGGTTGTTCCGGGAGGTGTCGCAGGGGCGATCAGTGCAAGAACGTCGATGCTGATGCTTTCGATGGGAGCGGGGGCAGGCTGCGACGCCCAATATCTGTTTGCTGCCGACGTGCTCGGCAGCAATCGCGGCCACGTGCCGCGCCACGCCAAGACCTATCGCAACTTTGCCGCCGAATACGACCGGCTTCAACGCGAACGGATCGCCGCTTTCGCGGAGTTTGTCGAGGATGTGCACTCGGGCAGCTACCCACAAGAGGGACACCTCGTCGGCATTGACGGTGCGGAACTGCGGGCATTTCTGGCCGAACTCGAGCGCGCTTAGAGCCCGGATGGCTTGCGCGGAAGAGGGTGCTTGGTATAGTCCACGCGCCAGTTCAACTTTTTCTTTCCGCGACGGATCACGATTTGAGCGCCCTTCTTCAGGACAGTCTCACCTTTGTCGGCTTGCTGGCAGCGATTTATGCAGCGACGGTGGCGCTGTACTTCATCCTCGGCTACGGCATCACCTGGCTCAACGACCGCAATCCCGAGCGCCGCATTCAGAAGGGACGGCGCGGCGAGAAGCGCAAGGCCATCGAGATCCGCCAGAGTATGGCCTCGATCCTCGTCACCTGCACGTCGGTCGCGATCGGACTTTTCGTCCAGTACAAGGGATGGACGCTGTTCTCGCCCTGGGCGTTCAGCTGGTGGACGGCCGTTCCGCTCTTCGTGCTCTGCATGGTGCTTTTCGACGCCTGGTTCTATTTCGCCCACCGGCTGCTGCACACCAAGCTCTTCTATAAGTACCATCTCCTGCATCACCGCAGCGTCGCGCCGACGGCCTGGAGCAACGATTCGATCGGCCTGGTCGATACGGCCATGAGCCAGGGCTACTACGCCGTCATCACTTTCTTCGTGCCGTTCCCGCCGATCATCCTTCTGGCGCATCGCCTCTTCGACCAGATCAACGGCACCTTCGGCCACGCCGGCTTCGAATACTTCGCTTCACGCACCGCGCGCTATCCGTCGCCGATGCTTTGCACGACCTATCACGACCAGCACCACGCGGAGTTCAAATACAACTACGCCAACTACTTTTCGTTCTGGGATCGCGTGATGGGGACGGTTGCGCCGAACTATGATCGGCGGGTGGAGGTGTTTGAAGGTGAGGCGCCAGCGCTGAACCTGCGAAAGGCCGCAGTTGCGGCGGGCGTGGCTGACGGGTCGACGGTCGATTGAGCGTTCTTGTGTCGGCGGATCGGTTTCCGAGGGCCTTGGCCTAAACTGGTTTGGCTCTCGATTTCGTTGTTGTTAATCGACTTTTCTGCGACGTGGCTCGATTTGAGATATGAAGCCGTTCCAGGCGGCTGATGGATGGGAGCAGATGGCCGAGCCATCGCAGGATGAATTCAGTGTTACGATGAAGCACGGTGCGGGGCATTACGCTGACCGGCCGGTGACATTGCTGGTGCGCGACCCCGACCATCGCCTCGGGCGGCGGCCGCGGCTTGCGCTGAGGCGCCAGGACCGGACGCCCGACACGGTGTTCCGCTCATTCCTCATCGACGGTCGAGGCCGTGGGCGCTTCTACGGCTGGATGCCGGTGCAGTTGCAGGCGATGACCTTGCTCGTCGATGACGCAACGGCAAACAACAAGGCAGGGATTGAGCCGCAGATTACGATGCGACGGATGTCATTGATCGAGGTCGCAGTTCTCATCGCCTTACGGCGGACACTGGCCCTTCTGCAGATCGTCTCGCTCTTTCTCGCAGGCAACAGGAAAGGGGCAGAGTTTCGCTTCGTCCGACAATGCGATGCGCTTTCCGCCCCTGACTATCAAGACTGGACCGAGGCTCAGGCGCTGGCGGCGCAGCGCCCGAACCGGGACGATCCCCGCAACTGGCCGCGAAGGCCGCACATCCTCGTTTCGATAGAGGGCGGGGACCACGCTGCTGTCGCCGAAACCAGGGCGACACTTGCGGCGCAGAGCTGGCGCGATTTTCGTGAGATGCCTGCAGCGGACGTGACGATGATGGTGAACAGCAGTGAAGCTGTCGACGACCTCCTTTGGATGCGGCTACCGGCGGGCATGCGGGTTGCGCCGAATGCCCTGGAGAGGCTGGCTCGACCTTTTTCCTTGTCAGCCGATGTTGCGGTCGTCTACTCCGACGAGGACCATATTGATAGACGCGGCAGGCGCCTGAACCCCTTTTTCAAGCCGGCCTGGAACGAGCCGCTTGCTGTCTCCGGATGGCTTCCGCTCGAAGGGGCGCTCTTTCGTCTGATCGACATCCCCAGGGACGTTTGCCTGGAACGCACATCGGGCGCCAATATTGCTCTCGCCGTCGGCCGAACTCAGGCAGGAAGGATATTGCATCTGCCAGAGGTTCTCCTTCATTCCGGGCCGTCATGTCGCCGTCGCGCAGAGTGCGCGACGATTACGCAGCCGAAGCGGGAACGCCCGGCAGTCAGCGTTATCATACCGACGCGCGACAGGGCCGATCTGCTCGAAGCGTGCCTGAAGGGTCTCTTCGAACACACGGCGCCAGCGGACCTGGATGTTCTCGTCATCGACAATGAAAGCGTCGAACTGGCCACGCTGGCGCTGTTTAGCCGGTACGAGCAGGCCGGACTCATCCGCCGGATACCGCTTCTAGGCGCTTTTAATTTCTCTCGGGCATGCAATATCGGGGTCGATGCCGCACACAACGATCTCATCCTTCTCTTGAACAACGACGTCGAGCCCATCGGTCCCTACTGGCTAGAACAGTTGGCGGGCGAACTCGATGATCCGGCAGTCGGAGCCGTCGGCAACTTGTTGTTGTTTCCGGATGGCTTCACTCAGCACGGCGGGGTGACGCTTGGCGCCGGTACGGTCGCCCGGCACAGTTTTCACTTTCTTGACCCGCAGAGGCAGGGCGACAAGGGGCTTCTCGGTCAACGTCGCGACATGTCGGCGGTGACAGCGGCTTGCCTGCTGACGCGCAAAGAACTCTGGCGCCGTGTTGGCGGCATGGACGAAGAAAAGCTGACGGTCGCATTCAATGATGTAGACTATTGCCTGAAAGTTCGGGAAGCGGGTTTCCGTATAGTCTGGACGCCGGCGGCGGCGATGTTGCATAGAGAGAGCGTTTCGCGTGGGGCCGATGACACGCCACAGAAGCTTCAGCGCTTCGCGGGCGAAGAACGAGCCATGCACGAGCGCTGGAGCGACACCTTGAAAGCCGATCCATACTATAATCCGAACCTCTCGTTGATTGCCGAAGAATTCGTTCTCGAAGCCTATCCGAGAAACCTGGCGCCGAGGTCGAGCGTTTGACGAGCGCGCGCGAGCGACTGGCCCGCTGGATCGAGCGGCGATTACCGCAGCCGCGACTTCGGCTGGGGGGCAGTGGTGGCCCGCGGGGGCCGGTGAAGCGGATCGTCGTTTTTGGCCGCATACCGAACCCGACCTTCGACTATTACCTTGCAGCCCGCCTCGACGCACCGGACATGCCGCCATATGAGGTGGCCGATATCCGGGGTCGAGATACACCGGCGCTGAATGCCGATGGGGCCTTCGTCATCCTTTGCCGCTATGCGTCTCCCTCGGTCTTGCGCTGGATCGAGAGCAATGCAAAGCATCTCTCCGGCGTGGGACTGTTCCTCGATGATGACATCCCCGCTGTTGTTACAGGCAAGGACGCGGATTTCCTCTACCGGCTGTTCCTTTGGTACCGCGCCCTCTGGCCGCTTCGCCGACTGAACCGGCATCTCGATATCGTCTGGGTCTCGACACCGCACCTAGCGTCCCGACTGGCGAGGGTCGAGGCAATGGTCTTGCCGCCAGCGCCGGCGAAGGAACTTTGGAGGGGGGACGGGAGTGATGGTGATTGGCATTGTCAGTCAAACGGAGATGTCTTGATTGGGTATCATGCGACCGGAGTTCATCTCGAGGAGCATCGGTTTCTTCGGCCAATCATTGCCGAAGTTCTGCGCGCACGGCCACGCGCCCGGTTCGAAGTATTTGCGGATCGCCGTGCCAAGGCAATCTGGCACGGTCTGGACCGGGTGCAGATCCGGGAGCCAATGCCTTGGGCTGAGTATTTGGCGGACGCGAACACCCGACGTATCGATATTATGCTTGTTCCGCTCTCTCCTTCACACGTGAACGAAAGCCGTTCGCCGACGAAGCGGATCGACGCGGCCCGGTACAAGGCGGCCGGGGTGTTTTCGGAAAGCATTGCATACGGCTGGTCCCGTGATACCGAGGAACTGCGGATTCCCTATGCTGCAGATGCCTGGCGCGAGGTCATCCTTCAACTTGTTGATGACGACGAATTGCGTCGCAGGGTTGCAGGCGCGATGCACCAAACAGTATTGCAAATGACGACGGCAGCGGATACGGGTCTTGAAGTTCTTGAAGGGCGACAAGTGTAGGTTCGTCGCGCGGTTGGTGGGGTTTAGGAGCCCGGGCCTTTTCACATAAGGTATTTGTAATGACTTCCAAGGTTGTGTTGCTTCGTCCCAAACGATATGGCGACGATCGCGGATGGTTCACTGAAGTTTACAATGAGAAGGCTTTTGCCGGTTACGGCATCGGCGATCGGTTCGTTCAGGACAATCATTCACTTTCGGCTCCCGTTGGGACTCTGAGAGGCCTGCACTTCCAGACACCGCCCTTTGCACAGGCTAAGCTTGTTCGTTGCATCCGGGGTCGAATGTTCGATGTTGCAGTGGATATCCGCCGGAATTCACCGACCTTCGGGCACTGGGTCGGCGCCGAACTCTCCGCTGAAAATGGCCATCAGCTTTATGTTCCAGTGGGCTTTGCTCATGGGTTTGTCACATTGGATCCGTCTACGGAAGTAACATACAAAGTCTCCAATTTGTATTCGCCGCAGAACGATGGGGGCATCTTATGGAACGATCCAGCGATCGGTGTCGAGTGGCCACTGCCGCAAGGGGTTGGTCCGATGTTGAGTCCGAAGGACGGGCAGCAGCAGCTGCTCAGCGATTTCGATAGTCCGTTCGACTATGACGGGACTCCGCTCGAATTGGTCGAAGTATAATTTTAGAGGAATCGATCATGCGTATATTCGTCACCGGCGGCGCTGGCTTCATTGGATCGGCCTTGGTTCGGCACCTCATCGAAAACACGGAACATGAAGTTCTGAACTTCGACAAGCTGACTTATGCCGGCACCCTGACTTCTCTGTCATCCGTCGCTGCTTCGTCGAGATATAGCTTCAAGCAGGGCGACGTCTGCGACGAGCGAGTCGTGGCGGCCGCCATCGGCGACTTTCAACCCGATGTAATTACGCACTTGGCAGCCGAATCTCACGTCGACCGATCGATTGATGGTCCTGGCGCCTTTATCCAAACGAACATCGTCGGCACCTACACAATGCTGGCCGCTGCGCTCGACTACTGGCGAAAGCTTGGAGAGGAGCGCGGGCTGCAGTTCCGTTTCCACCACATCTCAACAGACGAGGTCTTCGGATCGCTGGGAGAAACCGGCTACTTCACCGAAACGACGCCCTACGATCCCCGTTCGCCTTACTCGGCTTCCAAGGCGGGTTCGGATCATCTCGTCTCCGCGTGGGGGCACACCTTTGGCCTGCCCGTTCTCATTACCAACTGCTCGAACAACTATGGACCTTACCACTTCCCCGAGAAGCTCATTCCGCTGATGATAGTCAAGGCACTCGCCGGCGAACCGCTTCCGGTCTACGGAAATGGCTCGAATGTGCGCGATTGGCTTTATGTAGAGGACCATGTTCGTGCCCTGCAATGCGTATTTGAGAAGGGGATCCCTGGGCAGACATACAACGTTGGCGGTAGCTCAGAGAGAAGCAACATCGATGTCGTGACGACGGTGTGTGCAATTTTGGATCGCTTGCGACCGCGCGATGATGCGCACTCTTATACCGAGCAGATCACATACGTTTCCGATCGCCCTGGTCACGACCAAAGATATGCGATCGATGCAGCCAAGATTTGCGGCCAACTCGGGTGGACACCAGTCGAAAGCTTCGAAAGCGGAATAGAGAAGACGGTGGCCTGGTATTTGAGCAACCGCGATTGGTGGAGAGAGATTCTTGATCGCAGTCAGGCCGTTAGGCGGCGAGGTCTGGGCTCGTGAGCAAGCGGCGGATTCTTGTTACCGGTGGTACAGGGCAAGTTGGCACCGAACTACTTCGTAGTATTTGGCCAGAAGATGTCCAATTGGTTGCGCCAACGCGGCAGGAATTGGATCTGAGTGATTGTGACAACATCGCCCGTTACATTTCAGCGGGAGATTTTTGCGCGGTTATCAACTCGGCTGCCTATACTGGAGTAGATCGGGCGGAGGACGATTTCTTGGCGGCGTGGAAAGTAAATGCATTAGCGCCGGCAGCGCTCTCCGAGGCGACAAAAAAACAATCGATTCCGCTAATTCAGGTTTCAACAGACTATGTGTTCGACGGAGAAAAAGGTGAGGCATATGCAGAGGACGATCCGGTGGTCCCCCTTAATGCATACGGAGCATCTAAGGCGGCGGGCGAACAGGCTGTGCGGTCTGGAAATCCTCTTCACGTCATCGTCAGAACGTCTTGGGTGTATAGCGAACACGGTAGTAACTTCGTCAAAACAATGCTCCGGCTCCGAGAGCAAGGGGGAAAGATTCGTGTTGTCAACGATCAGCAAGGCTGTCCGACAAGCGCCGCAGATCTCGCGGAGGTCCTGAGTAGACTCACTCTCGCCTTACTTGACTGCCAATCCGCTCCAACGGGCACATATCATTTCGCTAACGCGGGCATGGCAACTTGGTACGACTTTGCTCGCGAGATATTTAGGCAAGGAAACGTAGCAGATTCAGTCGATGTTGTGCCGGTTCAGACGCACGAGTTTGCGCTCAGGGCTCACCGGCCAAAGAATTCGGTTCTGTCGGTACATAAGATAGCCTCAGACTACGGAATCGTTCCGCGCGACTGGCGCATGGCTCTTGAATCGGTACTCGCTTCACTACGACGCTCTGCCAAATAAGAGGAAGAACAGATATGAAGGGGATAATACTAGCCGGGGGCGCGGGGTCGCGGCTTTATCCAGCAACACTTGTTGTGAACAAGCAACTGTTGCCTGTATACGACAAGCCGATGATTTATTACCCCTTGTCGACTTTGATACAGGCCGGTATCGCAGACGTGCTAGTCATATCCGCAGGAGAGTTTGTCGAAAGCTATCGAAGACTTCTGGGAGATGGATCCGATTGGGGAATCACAATCACATATGCCGTTCAAGAGTCCCCAGATGGTTTGGCGCAAGCATTTGTAATCGCCGAAGAATTTATTGGAAGCGACAATGTTTGCTTGATACTAGGTGACAATATCTTTTTTGGAGCCGGGCTGGAAGATATGTTGTCACGAGCCCGGGATCGCACGGTGGGCGCAACGGTTTTTGCGTACGAAGTCGAGGACCCGCGCCGGTATGGGGTTGTAGAACTTGATACGGATCGACGCGCGGTTTCCTTAGAGGAGAAGCCGAACGCTCCAAAATCGAACTTTGCGGTTACGGGACTATATTTTTACGACAATAGCGTCATCGAAATTGCGAAGAAATTGACGCCGTCTCCCCGGGGAGAGTACGAAATTACAGACGTCAATATAGAGTATTTGAGAAGGGGCGAGTTGTTCGTTGAAACCATGGCGCGAGGTTACGCTTGGTTGGACACGGGTACCCACGACAGTCTTCTTGAAGCATCTGAGTTCGTCCGGACCATCCAGCACCGACAAGGAACACAAATCGCATGCCTGGAAGAGGTCGCTTATCTGCGGGGCTTAATATCCAAGTCCGACGTCCAAAGGATAGGACGTAGGTATGAGAAAACGGCCTATGGGCAATATCTTCTTCGAATTATTTAGTAGAATGCGGTCGATAAATAATGGAAATTCTTATGAAGCGAAGGTTCGGACGTCTTCCGTCACTATTCCAACGGTTCCAAACAAACGCCAAGGCGCTTTTTGATCGCGATTTCTACCTGAGAATGAATGGTGATGTACGGCTAAGCGGCATTGAGCCCTGGCGTCACTACCGCAGGCATGGCTTCAAAGAAGGACGTCGACCAAATAGCTTGTTTGATCCCAATTGGTACCTGGAGCAATATCCGGATGTGAAACGTTCGGGCATTGAGCCTCTGCTACACTATTGTATGCACGGGTTTACCGAAGGTAGAGATCCAGGACCACAATTCTCGACGCGTGGCTATCTCGCTATGAACCCCGACGTAGCGGTTGCGCGAGCGAATCCCTTGCTTCATTATCTTCAGCACGGCAGAACCGAGGGGCGAGCGATTGTCGTAGCAGAGGCATTGCGGAACTCGGCCATCAGCTTCGCAGAATGCAGCAAAAAGCAGGTTGCTGATTCTACAGAAGAAAGTACGGCGATCTCCGGGAGCGGCCTATTTGACAAAGACTTTTATTTGTCAAGATATCCGGAACTCGGTCTGAGTGGCGTTGACACCGTCTCACATTTTTGTGAGCGAGGTTGGAGGGAGGGTCGTTGGCCGAACCCAACTTTCGACGTGCCGTATTACCTCAAACAAAACCCGGATGTAGCTGCTGTGGGCATGAACCCGTTGCTGCATTGGATCAACTTCGGGCGTGCAGAAGGGCGAAAAGTCGGCGCGGTTCAGTTGCCTGCGGATGATCTTGGCGTGGGCGCCCAGGGCCCCACCGTAATCTTTCTTTCTCACGAATCTTCCCGCACCGGCGCCCCGCGGGTATTGCTCAACCTGATCGAGTGGGTTTCTCGAAACACCAGCGTTTCATTCCGTATCGTCATTGGCTCTAGGGGCGCGTGGTCCGACAAATTTGAGGCACTTGGCGAGTGTTTCCATCTGGATGGAGATCATGGGAGCTCGTTCGAACGCAATCTTCGAGAGTTTTGTGGAGATAGGGTCGGCCTCATTTACGCAAATACGATTGCGGCTGGGCACTACATCCATCTTTTTGATTTTCTTGACGCTGAAGTGTTAACTCACGTCCACGAAATGGAAAACCTGTTCGCTCTCTATGAGAAGTCCTTTGCGGCATTGAAGGAAAGAACAAATAGATACATTGCAGTGTCCGAGGCGTCAGTGACTTGTTTGCGCTCTCGTGGAGTGCTCGCCGATAGCATTAACTTGTTGCCGCCATTCGTGGCGCCGAGCTTGCCGACGAACTCAGTCGAGCGGTTGGGCGGAGCACGTATCATCTTAGGCTGTGGCACGGTTGAAAGTCGAAAGGGCTTCGATATTTTCTGTGAAGTAGGCGCGGCGTTGAAGCTTACAACGACGTTGGACTTTCAGATGTATTGGATCGGATCTGCCAGTGAGAGTGGACCCGATCCCGAACTGGAAATTTCGAGGCGCGGCGTTAGCGATGTCGTAAAATGGCTTGGTCCCAAAGATGTCCCAAGCGACTATTTCCGGCAGGGGCATGTATTTCTGCTGCCCTCTCGCGAGGATCCATTCCCCTTGGTTTGTTTGGAAGCCGCACAACTTGGCCTACCAGTTGTGTGCTTTGATGAGCGCGCGGGTGGAATGCATAGTTTCGTAGAGCAGGATGCGGGCATTGTTGTAGACTATCTAAATGTTGAGCAAATGGCTGCAAAGGTCAGGGAGTTGCTCGAGGATGATGCTCACCGCGTAGCTCTAGGTTCTAAGGCTAAGGAAAGAGCATTCTCCAAATATAGCGTCGACAGCGCTGCTCGGCGAATAATAGCACTATATCCGGACTTTACGCTGGACCCGGATTCGACTTGGCTTCATCGTGCCCTACGGTGGATCGACCGATCCGAAATCGTCTCTTTCGACATCTTCGACACTTTGGTCACGCGTCGGCTCAGCCAACCGGAGATCGTTTTCGATTTAGTTGAGTTCCGGCACACTCGCCAAGAGGCGGCTCCCGTAAAACTATTCCCGGAGCGAATGGAAACCGCGGGACGGGTTTTGATGTCGCACGGCGGAAGTCGCGACGACGTTGATATCGATCAAATCTATGCGGAAATGGCGTTCTTTAAAAATTCCGAGATAGAAAAGGAAATGGAGGTATCTGTCTCCGTTGCTCATCCAACAGGGCAATTGCTATACAATTACGCTAGGGAGAAGCAGAAGAAGATATTTATCGCTAGCGACATGTACTTGGATGCAGATACGATCAAGAGCATTCTACGCAAGAATGGCTACATGCATTGGGATCACTTCTTTCTCTCGTCCGTTACAGGAAGAAAGAAAGAAAGCGGCCGGATGTATGAATTGCTGAAGGCGAGCGCAAACGAAATCGGGATCGCTCCTGACAAGATTATCCATTTTGGCGACAACCGGCATAGTGATGTCGACATGGCTCGTTTGGCCGGACTAAAAGCTTTTCATTTCCCCGCGTTGTACGAAGAGCGCGCGTCGGTTCTGGATCCTGGTGTCGTCAGTAGTCTATCTCAAATCGGACGTCTCTGGGCTAGTTTGTCTGAACAATCATTAAAGCTCTGGCGCAAGACCCCGATCGGAGCGACGGCCTCGTTTTTTACGCGTCTCGGGTTTGAGGTCACGGGCCCCCTCTCCGCAATGATGGCGCTTTTCGTCAAGCAGACAGCAGATGAAACTGGTCTCTCCGAGATCGTTTTTATGGCTCGTGATGGTCGGATTATAAAAGACGCATTTGATGGACTATTTAAGGACGATATCGCCTCGGGAAAATATGTTTCGCACTACCTGCATTTGTCACGAGCAACTGTGGTTCCTGCGACTTTTGAGCGCGAACTATCATCGAACGATGTCTATTTTCTATTGGAAGGTTTGCATCTTGGTGTAAAGCCAATAGCCTATTTTCTTACCAAGGCGGGCTTGGATCCCAATGATCGCGCCATTGCAAAAAAGGTAAGAGAATACTTCGCTGGACCAGACTTTGTACCGAACTGGAGCCATCTCGCTGAAGCCGCAAAGCTTATGAGAAGCTTGTCTGACGCCATCTTCTCGGCAGCGGCTTTAAATAGAGCTCTACTAAAGGACTACCTGACGCAAAATGGCCTTTTGAAATGTGGAAAATTTCTTGTAGTAGACGTCGGGTGGTTACTGAACATACAATCTCGACTGGAGCGTTTTGTTGCTGAGATTGGCTCTGATGTAACGGTAAGTGGGTGTTATGTCGGCTCGCGTGATCGTGTCAGCAAAAGCGTTAAACACAGGTCGTTCCTGTTCGATTGTGGCGATCCAAGCTACTATGCGTCGTTCGTGGAGTCTCATACAACGCTATTTGAACTACTTTTCTCCGCAGGGGAACCTTCTGCAAGCGGACTGACGCGAAATGAGGCGGGGAAAGTCCTGCCCGCGCTAAAGGCTGTGACACATCCACTTTCAACCGAGTTTACTGCGGCATTGGCTCTTCAGCTTGGTGCCCGTTGCTACTTCGAGTATCTTTCAGGTGCACTTGCTGACTTTTTCCCTCAGCAAGTTTCGCGGGACTATTTTTTTGCTTTGTTCGAAAGACTGGTGCGAACCGAAAGTCCTTTAGCACATGCGATGTTGAACGGTGTGCAGGTCAAACTTGGCGGCCATCACGAGTTTCTCGCGACTCAAAACCTGCTGCCAGCAACGCTGGATGTCGAGTACACCGCAGGGCCAACGAACGAATATTTTGAGCCCAAAGTTCTTACTGGGGCTACGTTGCGTAATATCGTTATTGTTACCGCGGCGGGTCTTAATAACGCGTCGACGCGATATAGAGCGCTATGGTTGGCAGAATCCTTGAATAAGGTCGGCTACCAAACAGTTGTTATGCACGCAAGCACACCAGTGGGCATCGCAGAAACGTTCATTTCCAAAGCATCCGCAGTCGTTTTCCAGCGTTGCTTTGAGGCTCAGGGACACGTTGGGACCTTTTACGCCATGGCAAAGAGCCGAGGGCTTTATTGTATAGGCGAAATGGACGATCTAATTCTCCCGGATCAGATAGGTATCGTCGGCTCGGTCAAGGGCGGCGAATGGGATAAAAAAGAGGCAACGTTCGTCGCGCAATCATATGACGATTTTATGCATAAGATGGATGGGTTCGTTGTTTCAACCCCAGCGCTCAAGAAGGCGTTCGAAAAACGTTACAGGAAAAGTGCGGTAGTCTATCGAAACAAGCTACCGGCGAAGTATGTCAAGGCTCCAGAACGGGAGTTTGGACAACTTAGAATGATATACGCTTCTGGAACACAGTCACACAAATCGGACTTCTCTATAGTTGAGAATGTTCTATATCAGTTGTTGGTTGACCGGCCCGGTGTTAAGTTGACATTGCTCGGAGCTGTGCAAAGTTCCGAACGTTTGTTGGCACTTCCGAACGTGCGAAGTCTACCTTTACTTCGATATGATGCGATGATGAGTGAATTGGAGAACCATAACGTTCTGCTTGTACCGCTGGAAGACACGCCGTTTAACGAATGCAAATCATCGGTTAAATTCGTTGAATCTGGTGCGGTATCACTTACCGTGGTGGCGTCAAAGATCTCTGAGTTTGATCTTGCAGTCAAAGACGGTTTTAGTGGCTACATCGCTGCCGGATCCGATGATTGGTACAAAATTCTGAGCAGACTAGCGGATGATCCAATGAAACTTGCCGAAACCGGCGACGCGGCGCGTCAATCAGTTGCCAAAAGCTTCACGACGGATTTCTTAGAGCCTGAACTCAGCGATTTCCTGAGCGCGGTGTTACACTCTCCAAGTTATCAAAACTTCAGGTGAAGAAATGGGTGATCTGCATTTGAATCCTCATATCTGGACGATTCTCATCTCTTTTTGAGTGCTGCCGGAGTTACTCAAAAGTTTCAGAAGTTGCTGAGCTCGGGTTGGCAGCGATCGCCCTCGCGGGCTGTTGAGTTCGGACTCGGAGTGCCGAGTTGCGAAATTGGTATTCGTCGGGAGCAGTCCCGCGCCAATTTCCAACAAGTTGATGATGAGAACGGAGGTTGGAAAGGAAACATCCCGTGTCAGTGGCCGTTCATGTACATATTCTGGAGTCAATCGGCCTGGGAGGCTTGGAGTCACGTTTAGAGGCAATTCGCCGCCTGGATCGCAGCGTTGAACATGTAATTGCCATACCGCGCGGCCTGCAGGCAAACGTTCCGAAGTACTGGGGCGGAGGTGTAATCGAGCTACCGGTCAGCCCGAATTTGGTATGTACTTACCGAGAACTTGTGGAATTCCATGAGTTTCTAGGGCGTGTCTTGGGTCGAAACGACCGTAGCATCATTCATACACACACGCCATGGCCTGCGATTGCCGTCGCATCGGCGCCATGTATGGTGACGGGAGTGCACGTACACACGATCCACGGGCCTATCTGGGTCCCCTGGATTGGTAAGGGCAGGCGAACTTTCAAAGATGTCATTACCACGCTCGTTGACCGCACTATAGCCGTGTCTAAAGAGGTGGAGGAACGTGCGCGGTCGGTTGGCGTGGTAAGAAGATTGCTAACAATTTCTAACGCATCGGCAATCGAACATTGTCCGAAGTCGCCGGTGCGGCAAAAGAGTGGGTTTTCGCCCTTGAAGGCCGCTTTTGCTGCACGTCTAGATCACGGAAAATGCGAGGGCCTCTACCAACTTTTCGATCTAATGAAGGACTGCCCAGCCCAAATCCAACTGGACATTTTTGGTGATGGTCCGTTGTTGCGCGACGTCAGCGAAAGCGCTCGGGAAGTCGGAGAGTATGTTCGGATCCTGGGAGCTGACCATTGGTTTAGATCCAGAATACCGGAGTACGACTTGATAGTCGGCGAAGGGCGCGTGGTGTTGGAGGCGCTTTCGGCGAGTAGGTCGGTACTTGTTTGTGGTTCCCAGCTTGCCACCTTCGCAACATTCGAAAACATTGACGCCCTAACTTATGCAAATTGCACCGGCCGCGGGCTGACAGACACTAGACCGCCAACAGCAGTGGAGCTCTTAGATCCGCCTGCGCCCCCCCCGTTTCCGGTAGCACCTTCGATTTCCAAGCTGAATTCTCTCCTTGCTGTCCGCTCGACCAGAGCCGCCTTAGCGCGCCGGCGGTTCGCTTCAATTTTTGCGAATATGGTCCGACGCACGGAGGGTTCCGCCGCGAATGTGATTGAAGTATTAGATAAGCTAGAAGAAGAGAACGCCTTAGGCCTGAATGATGAGTTGAGCGGGGATTCTTTCAGGCATTCCATTCGGTTACCAGAAACCGCTGAGGGTCTTCCATGACCTCTATCTTATTTCCTTGATGGTTGGGGATTGGTGACGTGAACAAAACGGTAGTCGTTGTTTTTGGGACTCGCCCGGAGGCAATCAAGATGCTTCCAGTCCTGAAACAGCTCCGCGCTGAGAGCTTTTGTAATGTGCTTTCAGTTTCGACTGGGCAGCACAAACAAATGTTAGAGCAGGTGCTTGCGTTCTTTGACGAAAAAGTGGACGTCAATCTTAACGTGATGACGCCGAACCAAACTCTGGCCGAACTTACTGCGAAAATCCTTGCGGAGTTTACCGACCTTTTAAGCAAGGTGCAGCCAGCCTTAGTCCTCGTGCATGGTGACACGACAACCGCAATGGCTACGGCCCTCGCCTGTTTTTATTCGCAAGTTCCTATCGGCCATGTCGAGGCCGGCCTTAGAACGCGAAATTACGGCCAGCCGTGGCCCGAAGAAATGAACAGGGTATTCATAGATTCGGTCGCAAAGCAGCTTTATGCTCCAACATCCCAAGCGAAGGACAATCTCCTCAGTGAAAAATCAGTGCGGGGAGAGATCTATGTCACGGGAAACACGGGAATTGATGCGCTGTTTTATGCTCAAGCAAAGCTAGACCGCGCCGATTCAGGGTTCCAACGTCCCGACTTCCTTTCAAATGACAAGAGAATGATCTTGGTAACCGGTCACCGACGAGAAAGCTTGGGGGAAGGACTTCGCTCAATCTGCACGGCGTTGCTGGAGCTTGCGAGAAGACCTGACATTCAAGTCGTCTATCCAGTGCACTTCAACCCTATTGTGAGAGCAACGGTAAACGAGGTATTGCAAAGCAGCGCCAACATACACCTCATTGATCCTGTGAGCTATATGGAGATGGTCTTTTTGATGACGAAGTCTCACCTGATTTTGACTGATTCGGGTGGTGTTCAGGAAGAGGCGCCCTCGTTGGGCAAGCCCGTTCTCGTCATGCGCGAAGTCACTGAGAGGCCAGAGGCCGTTTCGGCTGGAGTTGTTAAACTGGTTGGGACACAAAAAGACGTGATAGTTACGGAGGCTAATCGCTTGCTTGACGACGAATCAGCTTATATGGAGATGTCCCGTAGTATTTCCCCTTATGGTGATGGCAGGTCGGCTCAGGCAATCGCTAATATAATACGAGGTACACTTTAGCTGGGTGAGTAAAATGGTTGATAATAGATATGCATCTCCGGACACTATTGCTCAGAGCTCCATTGATACCTTGAGGTTGCATTCAGAAATTACGCGGCTTTCGACTGAGTTGATGACGGCGAGGGCTCTGTTGGCGTCGGACCGTGATGCTAGACGCGAGTTAGAGCGAGTACGAAAATCGTTAATGGAAGCAAAGTATAATTTAAGAACAACAGGGTCATTTCAGGAAACATTCGGTGCCGATTTGGCTTCTGCCGCTGTTATATTGCAACATGCGGATACAAGCGTGGCTGATCGCCCCTCGTCTAGCAATGGGACCGGAGGGTTTCCCAGACGTTGTTTAGAAATCCGGCCATATGATATCAGCGTGGGGCTTCGTCTCGGTTGTCATCTGGTGAAAACTGGGTTGCGACAAGGGCTTTTCGTTGTGAATTCCGAATTTGAATTCAAGCCCGAGTACAATCAGCGCGCCGTTGCAATGGCGAAGGAAGCTGCCACGGCAGGCTACTTCGTGATTTTCGTGGTCTCTGAACGGGAACGGGAGCCAGAATCGACCCACAGAGGGCGCATGTTTGGCGGCTCCGTCCTTGAGATCGGCCGCATTGATCTCGATTTTCTCGAGCAAGTGGTGCGTGAGGCGGCTGTAGAAGCCGAAGGGGTTTATCTTCTAACGCGGCCAAGCAGCGAGTTTGTCGATTTTATCCCCTTGGCTCAGTCGCTTGGTCTAAAGGCAATCTATGACATCATCGACGACTGGGAAGAACTCAATGAAGTCGGCCAGGCGGCTTGGTGGCATGAAGATATTGAGTTGAGGGCGATCCAGTCAAGTGACAGAGTAGTTGCGGTATCGGACGTACTTATCGCGAAATTTTCGCGCCTACGTCCCGATATTGTGTGCGTTCCAAATGGCCTGGGGACGATAAACTATCGTGAGCACTTCGTTTCCAACCGGAACCAATCCCAGAATGGGAAAGTTGTAGTTGGATATTTCGGTCATCTTACGGATGAGTGGTTCGATTGGCCTGGGGTGATTGAACTGGCCACCTGTCATCCCAACATCGAACTGCAAATCGCTGGTTATGGCGAGCCAGGATGGGTTCTAGAGCGCTGCAGAGACCTTCCGAATCTTAAGCTAATAGGAATCATTCCTGGTGATAGGCGGGCAGAGGTTGCCGCTTCCTGGCACCTCGCCATAATTCCATTCGTTGACGGTCCTAGGATTCGTGCCGTCGACCCGGTTGCGATCTACGAGTATCTATACTTCGGATTGCCGGTAATAGCGAGTGGTATACCACACCTCGCGGCCTACCCTGAAACGGTTGTACTTGAACGTTTCCGCGACAGTGCTAAGTTAATCAGCCAAATTTATCAGCGATTGTGCGCCGGCGTAGTAGATTACCGAGCGATGGCCCGTTTCACCAGCTCGGCGATGTGGCATGAGCGTTTCGCTGCTTTGATGGTTGACGGTGAAGACGTATGTGATGGTGGCCATTAGGCGGACCCGGCGCAGGTGATGGCAGCAGGTGACCGATTCCAGGGGAGCGGTTAGTCTTTTGATCTTATGATCGTGGATGCGGTCGAGCACATCGGCGAGATAGGCCTGCGGGTCGATGCCGAACGGCATGCCTTTTCAATGATCGGCACGGCGCGCGCGAAGGTTTCCTCGCCAGTGCCGGAGCCGCCGCATATCCAGCTCCTTCGTCAAATTCCAACCAGCTGCCGGTGGAGTTGTCCGTCACCTGAACACTATACAACGCGAGGCTGCTTTACGGTAACTGGTGTTCCACTCGCACGTTGTCCTTGCCGCCGTGATCTGTGATGGGCTTTCATGGACGAGCAACGTATCCATCCGAGCAGGGCCGCGGGATTTTGGGCCCGCGCGTGGTAACGTCGGTTCATAGAGATCGATGAGGACAAGATCGACGATGCCGTTTTGTCGCTGTTATGGCTGACGCTACATAACGAGCGTTGTGCCTGGAAGGGTTTCGACTGGGCAGCGACGGATCGGCTTCGCCAGAAGGGCATGATCGGCGACCCAGTCAACAAGTCGAAGTCATTGATCCTGACTGATGAAGGCTTGGAGCGTTTGGAAGCGTTGTTCCGGAAGCTGTTTACGCGGCCGCCGCCATAGCCTTCTCTTTGTGTGTCTTCCATTGCCAGGGCAGTAGTTCGTGCAGGCGGGAGACGGGAAGATCGTCGATGCGGGCGAACACATCGGCAAGCCATGCCTTTGGGTCGACGTCGTTGAGACGGCAGGTCGTGATGACGGAGAGCATGATGGCGGCTCGATCGGCCCCACGCTGGGAACCGGCAAAGGTCCAGTGGCGATGCCCGAGCGCAATTCCTCTCAGCGCCCCTCGGCGGCATTGTTCGTGAGACAAATCCGGCCATCTTCGAGGAAACGGGCAAAACCATCCCAACGCTTCAGCATGTAATCGATCGGTTCGATCACCTCGGACAATTTGCTGCGGGTTTCGGTAATTCGCGGACAGGGTTTCCATTAAATCCCGGACAGCGTTTTCACTAAATCCGGGACAGCATCTCCGCTAATTCCCGGACAGCGATTCCGGTAAGTCCCGGACAGTCTTTCGGCGATTAAAACATCGACTTTCGCACGCGCCGTTTTGCCATTCTGGACCCCGATTTGAGAGAGGTGCGGGGAATGGCGAGACGGAAGCAGGCGAGACTTACTGACGTGAAGGACATTCGATCGATATTGCGATTGACGCACGAACAGGGGCTTTCGGTTCGTGCGATATCGGAACGGCTGAAGATCAGCAAAACGACCATTTCGACCTACCTGCTGCGGGCGCGTGAGGCCGGGCTGACGGGCTGGCCGTTGCCGCCTGGGCTTGACGAGTACGCTGTGTTGCAGCGTCGCCTGTTCCATCGTCGCGGTCGCCCGCCCCAGGACATGCACGCGCCCGACTGGGGCCAGATCGCCAGTGAACTAAAGCGAAAGGGCGTGACGCTGACGCTGTTGTGGCAGGAATATCGCGAGCGTCACCCCAACGGTTATGGATACACATGGTTCTGTGAGCGTTTCGCCGCTTTCGAACAGCGCGCCAGCGCCACTTTCCGCCATCGCCGCACTGCCGGCGCGGCGATGCAGACCGACTATGCTGGCCACACCGTCCCCGTCATTGATCCGGCGACGGGCGAGATCCGGCCGGCGCAGATCTTCGTCGCGGTTCTGCCGGCCCCCTTGTACACCTTCGCCTATGCGAGCTTCACTCAACGGCTGCCAGACTGGATCGAGGGTCAGCAACGGGCTTTGAGCTTCTTCGGTGGCGTAACGAAAGCGATCGTCTGCGACAACCTCAAGGCCGGCGTTGCGAAGCCCTTGTGGTTCGAGCCGACTATCAACGCCACTTTTGCAGCATTCGCCGAACATTACGACACGACGATCCTGCCGACCCGCCCAAAACGGCCGAAGGACAAAGCCAAGGTCGAAGGCAGCGTTCTGATCGTTGAGCGCTGGATCCTGGCGCGACTGAGGAATGAGCGCTTCTTCAGCCTCGTTGATCTCAACGTGCGGATCAGCCAGCTCCTCGGCGATCTCAATAACCGGCCGATGCGGCGTGTTGGCAAATCCCGACATCAACTCTTCGAGGCGATCGAACGCGAAGCGCTCGCCCCATTGCCAGCAACGCCATTCGAATATTCCGAATGGAAATTGGCAAAGGTTCATCCCGACTATCATGTCGAGGTCGATAAGGCCTTCTACTCCGTGCCGCACCGCCTGATTGGCCGCCAGGTCGATGTCCGGCTCACAAGCCGGATCGTCGAGGTCTTCCATGATCACCAACGCGTCGCCAGTCACCGCCGGACGTCGCAGCGGGCTGGTCACGTCACCGTCAACGAACACATGCCCAAGACGCATCAGCACTATTGCCAACACCACCCCGGCGAGCCTGATCAAGCAGGCCGCAACGCTGCGATCTTGATCGAACGGCTGATGCGCGACAGGCCCCATCCCCAGCAGGGATACCGCGCCGCTCAAGGCGTTTTATCACTCGCGCGCCGGTACGGACCTGAGCGTCTTGAAGCCGCGTGCGATCGGGCGCTGACGATCAATGCGGCCAGCTATTCCTCCGTCAGCACCATCCTCAAATCCGGCCTTGATCAAGCTCCACCAGCCGCCGAGCCGGTCAAGCCAGCCCCGCCGCATGGCAACATCCGCGGCAGTTCCTATTACCAGTGAAGAAAGGAAGACACTTGAATGCTCACACATCCAACCCTCGACCAGATGCACGCACTCGGTCTATCCGGCATGGCAGCAGCTTATCGTGAACTGGCCAATCGGCCCGAGGGCAGCGATCTCAACCGCGACGAATGGCTGGGTCTGATGCTCGACCGGGAGATGGCCGTGCGCGGTGACAAGCGCCTGACCAACCGGCTTGCAATCGCCAAACTGCGCTTCCCCGACGCTTGCATCGAGAACATCGACTTCGCCGCCCATCGTGGCCTTGACCGCAGACAGCTTCTCTCCCTGGCACAAGGCGAATGGCTCAAACTTGATCCTGACCGGACAAACGGGAACCGGCAAAACCTGGCTTGCCTGTGCCATCGGCCGGCAGGCGGTCCGCCTCGATTATTCCGTTCTCTATGTCCGGATGCCTCGTCTCTTCGAGAATTTGGCCCTGGCGCGCCTCGACGGTCGGTTCCCTCGATTGGTCAACAAGCTCGCGCGTGTTCAACTGCTCATCTTGGATGACTGGGGAACCCATGCGCTCAGCGATCAGCAGCGGCTGGATCTCCTGGAAATCTTCGAAGAGCGCTACCGCAGGAAATCAACTCTGATCACCGCCCAACTCCCCGTGGCGCAGTGGCACGAGATGATCGGGGAACCAACCATCGCTGACGCCATCCTCGATCGCATCGTTCACAACTCTCACCGAATTGCGCTCGAAGGCGATAGCATGAGGAGGCAAAAGCAAACCTCGCTCTTGACCGAAACGCGAAACGCCGAAATCAATAACAAATGACATCAACCAGGCGAACGAAAGTCGATCCCGCGAGACTGTCCGCGATTTAGTGAAACGACTGTCCGGGATTTACCGGAAATCGCTGTCCCGTTAATCCGAAATCCGCACTCCGACCAGTGTTGACAATCTCAAGGCGGTGTTCACGCTGACTCTCACTATAGATGTCCATACCCGCAGTCAGCTATGTTTCAGGAGATCTCTCAAGGCGGCCTTCCACGTAAGCGTACTGAGCAACAGGAGTTTCTCCATGGAGAGTACATTGGAGCTTCTCACGATCAGGAAGTCTGGACGTGAGGTTCACGGGAATTGTTCGGATGAGGTTAAGGCGCAGATCATTTCGGAGAGCCTTCGGCCAGGTGCGATGGTGAATGAGGTCGCTGAGCGACATGGCCTGAAGCCGAACCAGCTGTCCATCTGGCGGACGATGGCTCGGCAGGGCAAGTTGGTTCTTCCCGCACCCGAGGATGCGGTAGAATTTGCAGCGGTCATCGTTGATCCACCCGTTTCGGAAAGCCAGCCGTCCCGAGATCATAATCGGGTCCGTCACCATCCGCCTTGAAGAAGTGTCAATGCCGTTCGAATTTTCCCCAAAAGTGCCGAAGTAAAATTCCCCACTTACGCCGACGTAGACGGCACGAATGCGTGACCATTTTTCGGTGGCCGTCCCCGTGGTTTTTCTGGTGGCGCGAAAGCGGGCGGCGTGATGAGGGCTTTCGAGCGAAAAGGCTCTGGCATCAGTTCCGCATGTTGTCGCAGGCGGTAGCTTGATCCTTCGATCTGAATGACGACGGCATGGTGAAGGAGCCTGTCGAGCAGCGCGGTGGCGACGACGGGATCGCCAAAAACGTCGCACCACTCGGCGAAGCCGCGGTTTGAAGTCAGGATCATAGCGTCGCGCTCGTAGCGAGCATTGACGAGTTGGAAGAAGAGGTTGCCGCCGCCGGCGACCACCGGCAGGTATCCAATCTCATCGACGATGAGCAGGCTCGGCCTGCAGAAGAAGCGGACACGTTCCTGTAATCTGCCTTCCCGTTCAGCACGCGCGAGCGAGGCGATCAGATCGGCAAGCGTCGTGAAGTAGACGCTTTTGCCGGCCTTGACGGCTTCGACGCCCAGTGCCGTGGCCAGGTGGCTTTTGCCGGTTCCGGGTGGGCCGAGGAAGTGAACAGCTTCATGGCGCTCGATGAAGCCGAGCTGCGCCAGCGTGAAGACGCGATCTCTATCGAGCGACGGTTGGCAGGTGAAGTCGAAGCCTGCCAAGGTTTTGATGGTTGTGAGCCTGCCCATCCGCAACGCCGTCTTGATACGGCTGTTCTCACGCAATGTCAGTTCTTCCGATAGCAGAATGTCGATGGCCTCCGGCGCCGCCAATCACGGCTCTCTTCCCGCCCACCTTCTGCGAGTCGAGGAGATCGTCGAGCCGGAAGCCTAGTCTCCTCTCGGCCGAGAATATAAAGGTCAAGTGATGCAGCCAATCGATAACACGATGTGGGAATAGAACAGCGCTTACGCTTTACGTGCGGTCCTGGTCGGATGGTCATCGTACGCTCGTCCGATCTCTGTTGAGAATGACGCCGAGAATACGATTGGTTGATCAACGGGAGTCGAGCTAGGCAGGAATGTCGATAAGATGCCGAAAATTCATGGTCGTGCTCAGAGTTGAGCCCGAAAAGAAGAGGCTCATCGTGACGCTAAGTCGTCACGGCACATGCATCCACCAAGAGGCAGTTCACTTGGGCATAAAAAATGTCCTCATAAAGAGGTGCTGCCCCATTCGACAAAGCTCGATGAACTGTATACTAAAATCGGGTCCGAGATGTGCTTTTTTGTTGAGTTCGCGGCATGATTCACGAGAGCTCTCGGCGCAAATGGCTATTGTTTGTGGGAAATCCGGCGGTCTTCAACTGGCGCCGTTAGAAGGATCTTGAATGCGTTTTCTTGGAACAAGCGTATCGCTGGTAGACCTGTCGGATCTAAGGACGCACTCTTGCCTGGTGGAAAGGACGTCGCCTGGCATTTCCTTTTTTGGGCTGTGAACTAGATGGACATTTTCCTGAAGAAAAGAAAAGCCAACCGCGGAGTCGCGTCACGAGTTGGCAACGCAATCGAGCGCGAGGCTGCTCGAATATTTGATAGCTCGTGGTATTTGGCCACATACCCGGACGTCGAAGGTTCGCATTTGGCTCCGTATCTTCACTACACCAAGTTTGGTTGGCGTGAAGGGCGTCAGCCAAATCCTCTGTTTGACGG
>NZ_JTLA01000049.1:0-21748 GCF_000799055.1 Ensifer sp. ZNC0028 | reverse complement strand
CCTACGGCACCGGCAGCCGCATGCCGATCAAGGTGACGCGCGCTCTGCTCGCAGCCGCCCTTGACGGCTCGCTGAACGCTTCGGAACTGCGCACCGACGCCAACTTCGGCTTTGCCGTTCCGGTCTCGGTCCCGGGCGTCGACGACGGCATCCTCGACCCGCGCTCGACTTGGGCCGACGGTGCAGCCTATGACGCACAGGCTCGCCGCCTCGTCGACATGTTCATCACGAACTTCGCCAAGTTCGAGAGCCATGTGGACGGCAGCGTCCGCGACGCCGCTCCCGGCACCAAGATCGCCGCCGAATAAACATTGTCGGCTATGATTCACGTGAAACCCGGTCCTTGTGGCCGGGTTTTTCGCGTTTGTGTCTGCTGTATTTCCCCTCGAAAGCTCTTCGATCCAAGGGGAGCCAAAGTGCTGTGGCGACCTTTGCGCGTCTGATGAGCCGCGCGGCGCCGCAGTGTTTTCAACGGGTTCGCTCTGTGCCATAGATCGGGCCGAGGTGAACCATGGCCAGCGACGCGCTCTACATAAACGACAATATCGTCATCGCCGGCTGGGAGCTGACGGAGCAATTCGTGCTGGCCGGTGGCCCCGGCGGGCAGAACGTCAACAAGGTGTCGACCGCCGTTCAGCTGTTCTTCAACGTCCAGGCGTCTCCGGCGCTTTCCGACCGTATCAAGGCCAATGCCCTGAAGATCGCCGGCAAACGCGCCTCGAAAGAGGGCGTGCTGATGATCGAGGCGAGCCGTTTTCGCAGCCAGGAGCGCAACCGCGAGGATGCGCGCGAGCGGCTGAAGGAGCTGATCCTCAAGGCCGCCGAGCCCCCGCCGCCGCCGCGCAAGAAGACCAGGCCGACGCGCGGCTCCGTCGAGCGGCGTCTCAAGGAAAAGTCGGGGCGCGGGGAGATCAAGAAGCTCAGAGGCCGGCCTGGAGGCGATTGATTCTTTTTGCGGCTCCCTTGCCTTTTGGCCGGCAGCGCCCTCTCTTATCGAGCAGTGTTTTCGCAAAAGGAGATATTCATGGGTCTTTTCAGCTTTATCAAGAACGCCGGCAAGAAGCTTGGCATCGGCGGCGACGACGATGCTCCGGATGCCGAAAGCGTTCAGAAGGAACTTGCATCCCACGATCTCGGCACGAAGGACGTGCAGGTCGAAGTGGCCGGTGACAAGGTCGTGCTGAAGGGTGTCGTGAAGGACCAGAGCGTCTTCGAAAAGGCCGTCGTCGCCGTCGGCAACACGCTCGGCGTGTCCGCGGTCGAGGCCTCCGAACTCAAGGTCGCCGATGCCGGCGCAGCACCTGCTCCGGCAAAAGCGCCCGTCTTCTATACGGTCAAGAAGGGCGACAACCTCTGGAAGATCGCCGAGGCGCAGTACGGCAAGGGCAAGGGCGCCAAGCACACGGTGATCTTCGAAGCCAACAAGCCGATGCTGACCCATCCGGACAAGATCTATCCCGGCCAGGTTCTGCGCATTCCGGATCTGGATGCGGCCTGAGCGTGTCCTTCAGGCGGTCTCTTGCAATTGCCGCGTTGGCGAGCCTCTGGCTTGCCGGCGTTTCTCTGGCGCAGCCTTTCCGTGAACCCGCCAAAGGCAGCGCCGAGCGTGCCGCCATCCTCGACGCGATCCGTCCCGCGGTCGAGGCGGAGATGCGCGGTCCGGTCGAATTCGTCGTTACCACCATGCGTGCCGGGCCCAACTGGGCCTTCATGCAGGTCGAGCCGCAGCGTCCCGGTGGCGGATCCATCGACCTGTTGCAAACCGGGTTGCGTGACGAGGCCGACATGATGGATGGTCTGACGGTGTTCGCACTCGTCAGTTTCCAGAATGGCCGCTGGAACCTGGTCGATCATGTTGTCGGGCCGACGGATGTCGCCTATGCCGGCTGGCCGCTGCGCTATGGCGTTCCGGCGGCACTTCTCGGCCTGGAGCAATAGGGGCTTTCAAATGCAGGTGCTCCCGAAAGGGATCAGACATATTCCGGGCTATCTCGATCGCGCCCGACAGGAACAACTGGTCGAGGCGATAAGGTCCGTCGTTGTCGAAGCGCCGCTGTTCGTCCCGGAAATGCCGAAGACCGGGAAGCCCATGTCCGTGCGCATGACCAATTGCGGTGCGCTCGGTTGGGTCACGGACCGCGATCGCGGCTATCGTTACCAGGCTCAGCATCCGGTGACCGGCCGTCCCTGGCCAGCGATGCCGGATATCCTGCTCGATGTCTGGAATGCGGTTTCCGCAAGCAGCAAGATGCCGGAGGCCTGCCTGGTAAACTTCTATTCCGAAGAGGCCCGCATGGGGCTGCACCAGGATCGCGACGAGCGCGACCTTGAAACCGCCGTCGTCTCGATCTCGCTCGGCGACAGCTGCCTCTTCCGCGTCGGCGGCAATACGCGCGGCGGCCAGACCATGTCTTTCCGGCTGGAAAGCGGCGATGTCGTGGTGCTGGGTGGGGAAGGGCGGCTCGCCTTCCATGGCGTCGACCGCATCTATCCGAGCACGTCGACGCTGCTGAAGAATGGCGGGCGGGTCAACCTGACGCTCCGCCGCGTCAATCCCTAATGATGCGCTGAAAGCTCAGAGCTTCCTGAGCGCCACCTTTTCCGTCAGGTGGTTCGGGCCCTTCTGCAGGATCAGGTCGGCGCGCGGGCGCGTCGGCAGGATGTTCTGGTGCAGGTTCTTCAGGTTGATGTTGTGCCAGAGGCCCTCGGCAATGGCGCGGGCCGCATCCTCACTGATGGTCGCGTAGCGGTGGAAGTAGGATTCCGGGTTCTTGAAGGCAGTTTCACGCAGCCGCATGAAGCGGTTGACGTACCAGCTGTGGATGAGGCTTTCCTCGGCGTCGATATAGATCGAGAAATCGAAAAAATCCGACACCATCGGCACGATCTTGCCGTCGGCCGGCAGGTTGCGCGACTGCAGAACGTTGATGCCTTCGAAGATCAGGATATCCGGCCGGTCGATGACGGTGTACTGGTCGGGCAGCACGTCATAGGTCAGGTGTGAATAGCTCGGCGCCTTGACGTTCGGCTGGCCCGCCTTGATCGCCGACAGGAAGCGTAGAAGCGCTCCGACGTCGTAGCTCTCCGGAAAGCCCTTGCGGTCCATCATGTTTTCGCGCTGGAGCACGGCGTTCGGATAGAGGAAGCCGTCTGTCGTCACCAGGTCGACCTTCGGGCTCGACGGCCAGCGCGCCAGGAGCTGTGCCAGAATACGGGCCGTCGTCGACTTGCCGACGGCGACCGATCCGGCAATGCCGATGACGAAGGGGGTCTTCGTCTCGGACATGCTGAGGAAGCGCTTGCGCTGCTCAAAGAGCATCTGCGACGATTCCACATGGGTCGAAAGCAGGCGTGACAGCGACAGGTAGATCTGCCGCACTTCGCCGAGATCGACCGGGTCGTTCAGCGAGCGCAGCCGCTGCACCTCGTCGGCCGTCAGCGTCATTGGGGTGTCGGCGCGAAACCGCGACCATTCCTCGGCAGTGAAGAAGTGATAGGGCGAATAGTCCCGCTTCTGCAGATTGTCCGGCAGGTCGGCCGCTTCGATGTCTTTCGCCGCTATCGTCATGGGGTCTGCCGATTTGCCTTTTCCTGCAGGCCGGATTGGTTGGTCCGCCGCTGAAGTTCGTTGAGCACATCCTGCAACGGAACGTCGGCGATCTTCAATACGACCATCAGATGATAGATGAGATCGGCGCTTTCGGCGATGAGATTCGCGCGGTCGTTGCTGATCGCGGCGATCACCGTCTCGACCGCTTCCTCGCCGAGTTTCTTGGCCGCCTTCGGCTGGCCGCCGGCGACCAGCTTTGCCGTCCAGGATTGGTCCGGGGCCGCCTGCGCGCGTGTTGCGACGATGGCCTCAAGGTCGGAAAGTGTGAAATCTGCCATGGAAGATCCTGAAGCTCAGTCGAGGCGCATGGCGATGCCATGCTCGGCCATATAGCGCTTGGTTTCGCCAATGCTATAGGTGCCGAAATGGAAGATGGAGGCGGCGAGAACGGCGGTCGCGTGACCGTCCCTGATGCCGGCGACCATGTGGTCGAGCGTGCCGACGCCGCCGGACGCAATCACTGGCGCGCGGACCGCATCGGCAACGGCGCGGGTCAGCGCGATATCGTAGCCGCTCTTGGTGCCGTCGCGATCCATCGAGGTCAGGAGGACCTCGCCGGCGCCGAGATCGACGACCCGGCGGGCAAAATCGATCGCGTCGATGCCGGTCGGCTGGCGTCCGCCATGGGTGAAGATCTCCCAGCGATCCGCTTCGCCGTCCGTCGAGACCTTCTTGGCGTCGATCGCAACGACGATGCACTGGTTGCCGAACTTGTCGGCCGCTTCGGCGACGAATTCCGGGTTCTTCACGGCGGCCGTGTTGATCGACACCTTGTCGGCGCCGGCCAGGAGCAGCTTGCGGATGTCCGAAACCTGGCGCACGCCGCCGCCGACGGTCAGCGGCATGAAGCATTGTTCGGCGGTACGGGCGATGACGTCGAAGATCGTCTCGCGATTGTCCGAGGACGCGGTGATGTCGAGGAAGCAGAGTTCGTCGGCGCCGGCAGCGTCATAGGCGCGGGCCGCCTCCACCGGGTCGCCGGCGTCGATCAGGTCGACGAAGTTGACACCCTTGACGACACGGCCGTCCTTGACGTCGAGGCAGGGGATAACGCGGGCTTTAAGCGTCATGGTTCAAGCCTTTCTCGCGGCGCGGATCAGGTCCAGCGCCTCCTGCGGGTCGATACGGCCGTCGTAGAGCGCGCGGCCGGAGATGGCGCCTTCGAGCTTGCGTGCATCCGGCTCGACCATACGCCTGATATCGTCCATCGACGCGAGGCCGCCCGACGCGATGACAGGAATGGAAACCGCGTCCGCCAGTTCCAGCGTCGAGGCCCAGTTGATGCCGGTCAGGATGCCGTCGCGGTCGATGTCGGTGTAGATGATTGCCGAAACGCCGGCACCTTCGAACTTCTTGGCAAGCTCGATCACGCCGAGTTCGGATGCCTCGGCCCAGCCTTCGACGGCGACCTTGCCGCCTTTGGCGTCGATGCCGACGGCGACCTTGCCCGGGAATTTGGCGCAGGCTTCGATGACGAGTGCCGGATCACGCACGGCGACGGTGCCGAGGATGACGCGGGCAAGCCCGCGCGACAGCCAGTTTTCGATATGGTCAAGCGTGCGGATGCCGCCGCCAAGCTGCACCGGGTTCTTGGTCGCCTTGAGAATGGCGTCGACGGCGGCACCGTTGACCGTCTCACCGGCAAAGGCGCCGTTAAGGTCGACGACGTGCAGCCATTCGAAGCCCTGGTCTTCAAAGGCGCGGGCCTGGGCCGCGGGGTCGGGGTTGTAAACCGTCGCCTGCTCCATGTCGCCGAGTTTCAGGCGCACGCATTGCCCGTCTTTCAGGTCGATCGCGGGAAAAAGGATCATGGGTCTGTCCAATCAGTCGTGCGAAAGCTCAGGGCTTCCAGCGCAGGAAATTCGAAATGAGGGCGAGGCCGAGCGCCTGGCTCTTTTCCGGGTGGAACTGCGAGCCCGCCTTGTTGCCATTGGCGACGAAGGCCGTGACCGGTCCGCCGTAGTCGGCCTCGGCGACCACGTCGGCCGCGTTCTCGGCGGCCAGGTGGTACGAATGTACAAAATAGGCATGCAGACCGGCTTCGCCAACACGGATACCGTCAAACAGCGGATGCTCGCGCTTAAGCTTCAGCGTGTTCCAGCCGATCTGCGGGATCTTCAACGTCGTGTCGGCGGGCGTCATTTCGACGACATCGCCGGCGATCCAGCCGAAACCATGGGTGATGGTCTTCTCAAGCCCGCGCGACGACATCAGCTGCATGCCGACGCAGATGCCGAGGAACGGCCGGCCAGCCTGTTCGACCGCTTCCGTCAACGCTTGCTCCATGCCATCGACGGCAGCAAGGCCACGGCGGCAATCGGCATAGGCGCCGACGCCTGGAAGCACGATGCGGTCGGCGCTCGCCACCCGTTCCGGCTTGTCGGTAAGGTCGATCTCGGCTGCAATGCCGGCTTCGCGGGCGGCCCGTTCAAAGGCCTTGGTGGCCGAGCGCAGGTTGCCCGAGCCGTAATCGATGATGGCGACGCGCATCAGCGTTCTCCGTAGGAATCAAAAAGGCCGAGACCAGGGCCGCCACTTGAGGGCTTGCGCACGGTCCAGTCGGCCGGGGAAGGGGCGGCGGGCTTGGTCTCGTTCGAAGCCAGGCTCGTGAAATAGATCTCTTCGGCCGCTTCGAGATTGGGCGCCGGCACGATGGAGCACAGCGTCCAGTCACGGGCCGTCAGGCTGCGCGCCACCAGAACCGGTCCTTCAAGCGCCACCACCAGCCGAAGCGCGAGGTGCGCCAGGAGAGCCGGCAGAAAACCGCTCTCGTGGTTCGACAGGAATATTAACGAGATCTGCAGAACAGCAACTGCGATGCCGATTGCCCATTGGCGCTTGGCCAGAAGCCAGAGCGCCGGGAAAAGGAAGGCCCACCAGGAAAAGCCGTCGGCGACGAAGCGCGCCCGCTCGTCGTTGGCGCGCGCACCCGGCGGGGTGAGGATCATGTAAGAAGCCATGAGTCAAAGCCAGTGACTGGCCGCTTAGGCAAGGGTCCCCTTGGTCGAGGGAACGCGGCCGGCCTGGCGCGGGTCGATTTCTGTTGCGGTGCGCAGCACCCGGGCGACGGACTTGAAGCAGGTCTCGGCGATATGATGGTTGTTGGCGCCGTAGATGTTCTGGATATGCAGCGTGATCCCGGCGTGCTGGGCGAGCGCCTGGAAGAATTCGCGCACGAGTTCCGTGTCGAAGGTGCCGATCTTCGGCGACGTGAAGGTCACGTTCCAGACGAGGAACGGCCGGCCGGAAACGTCCACCGCCGCGCGCGTCATCGTCTCGTCCATCGCGAGATCGAGCGAGGCGTAGCGGGTAATGCCGCGCCGGTCGCCGAGCGCCTTGGCAATCGCCTGGCCGATGGCAATGCCGGTGTCTTCGACCGTATGGTGATCGTCGACATGCAGGTCGCCGTCCGTCTTGATCTCCATGTCGATGAGCGAATGTCGGGCGAGCTGGTCCAGCATATGGTCGAAGAAACCGACGCCGGTCGAAATCTTGGAGATTCCGGTGCCGTCGATATTGACCGATACGGATACCGCGGTTTCGTTGGTCTTTCGCGAAACCTCTGCGGTGCGGCTGGACGTGGCTTCTGCCATCGGGCTCTCCTGTATACGCTGACGCGGCTCCTTATCAGGCAAAAGCTGAAATATCCAGAACTTGAACGGTCGATTCGAATCATCCGGTGGCAGCCGCCGAACGAAGATTGCGCCGGCGGCCTGTTGCCATTTGCAAACCTGTCTGCCGTACTTACATAGGCCTCAAGCAACCAGGCTCGTGTCACGAGCCGCAATGCCCCGCGTATCAGGGGCCCACGGGTAATTTCATGAGCGAACACAATCCCTACGGAACGATGCATGCGACGACCATCATCACGGTACGCAAGGATGGCAAGGTGGTGATGGCTGGCGACGGCCAGGTGAGCCTCGGCCAGACCGTGATGAAGAGCAACGCGCGCAAGGTGCGGCGGCTTGCCAAGGGCGACGTGATTGCCGGTTTTGCCGGCGCCACCGCCGATGCCTTCACGTTGCTGGAGCGGCTCGAAGCCAAGCTCGAGCAGTATCCCGACCAGCTGATGCGCGCTGCCGTCGAGCTCGCCAAGGACTGGCGCACCAACAAGTACCTGCGCAATCTCGAAGCGATGATGCTGGTTGCCGACAAGTGGATCACGCTGGCGATCACCGGCAATGGCGACGTTCTCGAACCCGAGCACGGCACGATCGCCATCGGATCGGGCGGCAACTACGCCTTTGCCGCGGCCCGCGCCCTGATGGACAGCGACAAGTCGGCCGAAGACATCGCCCGCCGGGCGCTGCAGATCGCCGGAGACATCTGCGTCTACACCAACCACAATATCGTCGTGGAGACACTGGATGCCCAATGAGCCCGCGCATGTCAGTTTCGTGCCGGTGGCCGATAGCCACCTGCCGCTGCTGCATGCCTGGCTGAGCGAGCCGCATGTGCGGCAATGGTGGGGCGACCCGGACAAGGAAGTGGCGCTGATCCGCGAAGGCTGTGAGACGGGCGAAGTGGAAGGCTTCATCTTCCACGTGGCCGGCGAGCCGGCGGGCTACATCCAGTCCTGGGTGCCGGCCCGATACCCGGACGACGAGCCCTGGGCGAAGGACATGCCGGCCGATGTGCCCGGCATCGACATCTTCATCGGCCCGGCGGAACTGACGGGCCGGGGCGTCGCATCGCTCGCGGTCCGGGCCTTTGCCGGGCGGCTCTTTGCCGCCGGCGCCCCCCGCGTCGTGATCGACCCCGACGCCGGCAACCGAAGGGCTGTCAGCGCCTACACCAAGGCCGGCTTCGTGCCTTACGCAGAATGGATTGATACGTCCGGCCGCACCCTCCTGATGGAGCTGACGCGGACCGAGTTTGAGAGGACTACATGAGTACGTTTTCACCCAGGGAAATCGTGTCGGAACTCGACCGTTTCATCATCGGCCAGAACGACGCCAAGCGCGCCGTGGCGATCGCGCTTCGTAACCGCTGGCGCCGCCAGCAGCTCGGCGACGAGCTGCGCGACGAGGTGATGCCGAAGAACATCCTGATGATCGGACCGACCGGTGTCGGCAAGACCGAGATCTCCAGGCGTCTTGCCAAGCTCGCCGGCGCGCCCTTCGTCAAGGTCGAGGCGACCAAGTTCACCGAGGTCGGCTATGTCGGCCGCGACGTCGAGCAGATCATCCGTGACCTCGTCGAAGTCGGCATCGGTCTCGTGCGCGAAAAACGCCGAGTCGAAGTCAAGGCAAAGGCGCACCAGAATGCCGAAGAGCGTGTGCTCGATGCGCTGGTCGGCGCCACCGCATCGCCGGCAACGCGCGACAGTTTCCGCAAGAAGCTGCGCGCCAACGAGCTCGACGACAAGGAAATCGAGATCGACATTGCCGAGACCGGCGCGCCGGGCGGCGGCTTCGAGATCCCGGGCATGCCGGGCGCCAATATCGGCGTGCTCAATCTTTCGGAGATGTTCGGCAAGGCGCTCGGCGGCCGCACCAAAAAGGTCAAGACGACCGTCAAGGCTTCCTATGCCATGCTGATCGACGACGAGTCCGACAAGCTGCTCGACAACGAGCAGATCCAGCGCGAGGCCATGAAGGCAGTCGAAGACGACGGCATCGTCTTCCTCGACGAAATCGACAAGATCGCCTCGCGGGAGGGCGGCATGGGCGCCGGCGTGTCGCGTGAAGGCGTGCAGCGAGACCTATTGCCGCTCGTCGAAGGCACGACGGTCGCCACCAAGTACGGGCCCGTCAAGACCGACCACATCCTCTTCATCGCGTCCGGCGCCTTCCATGTGGCAAAGCCGTCGGACCTGCTGCCGGAATTGCAGGGCCGCCTGCCGATCCGCGTCGAGCTGCGCGCGCTGACCAAGGAAGACTTCCGCCGTATCCTGACGGAAACCGAGGCGAGCCTCATCCGCCAGTACAAGGCGCTGCTGGACACGGAAGAGGTCAAGCTCGACTTCACGGACGACGCGATCGACGCGCTTGCGGACGTGGCCGTGCAGTTGAACGCGACGGTCGAGAACATCGGCGCCCGCCGGCTGCAGACCGTGATGGAGCGTGTGCTGGACGAGATTTCGTTCAACGCACCCGACCGTGCCGGCCACGAGGTGACGATCGACGCCGAATATGTGCGCAAGCATGTCGGCGACCTCGCCGCCAACACCGACCTGTCGCGCTACATCCTGTGACATTTCGGTCGTAGGGCCATGCAAACGCCCGCAACCCTGAATACGCAGGCCGCCTGTCTCTCGACAGGCGGCCGCATTTTTTCTAACACGGATGCGGTTACCGATCGTGGTCCGGGCATTTTTCCGACATGATCTTGGCGTAGGAGCGCCCCGCCGACCGAGGCAGCCTCCACCAGTCATAGGAAGAAGAGATCGTGCGTTTCACCGCCTGCATGCTCGCTATCGCCACGTTTTGCCTGACCGCAAGCCAGTCATTCGCCGCGACCGACGTTCCGCCGGGCAACCGCAACGTCGAGCAACCGGCGATCCCCGGCGCATCCGTGCGCCGCACCAAGGCCGGCCGCACGTCCTTCGATGCCAAGTTCGACAAGGTCCGCGATCTCTTGGCGACCGACAAGCAGCTGATCAGCAAGATCAAGTCCGTGTCGCGCGCCTATGGCATCGCGCCGATCCACATGGTCGGCGCCATCGTCGGCGAACACACCTACAATGTCGACGCCTACGATCGGCTGCAGTCCTATTACGTCAAGGCAGCCGCCTATGCCGGCAACAGCTTCCAGTTCGGATACGATGGCGAGACCGTCGCCGAATTCGTGGCTCGGCCGCAATTTTCCGAATGCGGCGCCAAGAAGGGCGCCTATGCGCTGTGGAGCTGCCGCGAGCGGGTCTGGGACAACGACTTCCGCGGCAAATCGATGGGCGGCAAGTCCTACCCGAACAACCGTTTCAGCGCCGTCTTCTTCCAGCCGTTCTTTGCCGGCCAGACCTTCGGCCTTGGCCAGATCAATCCGCTGACCGCGCTGATGCTGACCGATATCGTGGCGAAGACCTCGGGCTATGAGCGCCTCGACGAGAACAATGCCGCCGGCGTCTATGAGGCGATCATGGATCCGGACGTGTCGCTTGCCTATATGGCGGCCTCGATCCGTCACTCGATCGACGCCTACAAGTCGATCGCAGGGGTCGATATTTCGACCAACCCCGGGGTGACGGCGACGCTCTACAATGTCGGCAATCCCGATGGCCGTGCGGCCGCACTCGCCGCCAAGATCCAGAGCGGTCAGGCGCAATGGCCGGAGGAGAACTACTACGGCTGGCTCGTCAACGACAAGCTGTCGGAGCTCGAAAGCCTGCTGTGATTCACGTGAAGCACTTTCCTTGATTGCGCCGTAAAAACCTGAAATCCTGGGGCAATCGAGAGAGGCAATCACCATGGACATGCGTCCGGAGCCGTTCGAACCGCCGGCTCCCGTTCCCCGTGTCGGCATTCCTTCCTACCTGAAGATCATCAGGACCGTGCTTCGCAATCCGCTCGAACTGTGGGGCGAGCCGTCCTATACGCTGCCCTGGATCGAGACGAAGTTCGTCACCCAGCGCACCCTGATTGTCAACGATCCCGGCCTCATCCGCCACATCCTCGTCGATAATGTCGCCAACTACGAAATGTCGAAGGTGCGGCGGCTCATCCTCAGGCCGATCCTGCGCGACGGGCTGCTGACGGCGGAAGGCGAGGTCTGGAAGCGTTCGCGCAAGGCCATGGCGCCGGTGTTCACGCCGCGCCACGCCAAGGGTTTCGCCGGGCAAATGCTGCGCAGTTCGGAAGCGTTCGTCGAGCGCTATGCTGGAGCCAAGAAGGCACCCTTTACCACCAATGTCGCCAATGACATGACGGAGCTGACCTTCGATATCCTGGCCGAAACGCTGTTTTCCGGCGAGGTCGCCGTCGAGCGCGAAGGCTTCGTCCAGAGCGTCGAGGAACTGCTGCACCGCATGGGCCGTGTCGATCCGATGGACATTCTGCTGGCGCCCGAATGGGTCCCGCGTCCGACCCGCATCGGCGGCAGGAAAGTGATGAACCGGTTTCGTTCGATCGTCTCGGAGACCATGGCGCTTCGCCGCCGCAAGATGGCGGAGGATCCGAAGGGCACGCCGCAGGATTTCCTGACACTTCTTCTGGAAATCGAAGGCAGCCAGGGACTTTCGACCGCTGAGATCGAAGACAACATCCTGACATTCATCGGTGCCGGGCACGAGACCACCGCCCGGGCACTTGCCTGGACGCTCTACTGCGTCGCCAATACGCCCGCCTATCGCGAGATCATGGAAGCCGAGATTGATGCGGCGATGGCCAGCGGCGCCGAACCGGTCGAATGGCTCGGCCTGATGCCGCATGTGCTCGCCGCCTTCGAGGAGGCGATGCGGCTCTATCCGCCGGCGCCGTCGATTAATCGCGCGGCGATTGAGGAAGACGCGTGGATCTCGCCGACTGGCGAGCAGGTGCGCATCCCCAAGGGCATCGCGGTACTGATCATGCCCTGGACGCTGCATCGCCACGTTCTTTATTGGGATAAGCCCCGCGCCTTCATGCCCGAGCGTTTCCTGCCGGAAAACCGCGAAAAGCTGCACCGTTACCAGTATCTGCCCTTCGGCGCTGGCCCGCGCGTCTGCATCGGCGCGACCTTTGCCCTGCAGGAAGCGGTGATCGCGCTCGCGGTGATGATGCACCGCTACCGCTTCGATCCGACGGCAGAGACCAATCCCTGGCCGGTGCAGCGGCTCACTACTCAACCGCGGGGCGGGTTGCCGATGAGGGTTTCGGTTCGCTGAAGGTCTTGCCGGGGATCGGTGACTGAACGGAACGCACCGGAGAGTCCGCCGGCTTCGGCTGCTGCAGCATTTTCGACGGTTTCTTGATCGTCTTGATCTGGGCGCAGGTGGCGTCGCCGACATTGTCGCAGGGCTTGTAGACGACGATCTCGCTGCCGGCGCCATCGTCCCAGACCGCCTGGATCGTCAGCGTCTGCGCCGTTTTGGCGGGTAGCGAGATATAGACATACTCGGCTGTCTCGTCGCCAGGCAGGTTGAAAGGCAGCTGCGGATTGCACTTGGCCAGCGGGAAGCGTTGGTCGAGCGCGTCCGAATTGATCGAATAGCGGATTTCCGATAGCCGGCAATGCATCGTCTGCAATGCGGTGAAATAGATCAGTTGCCGGTCGTCATAGTCGCGAAACTGGATCCAGCCGGTCTGCTTGTTGGCATCGAGCATCGCCTTGTAAATTGCGACTTCGGGCAGCTGCGGCTTGTATTCTTCCTCGTCCGCGTCCTGGGCGTGCGCCGCGCTAGTCGCAAGGCCAAGGGAGATAGCCGAAAGCAGCCAAACAAAGGCGAGAGGACGGTGGCGTTGGTGCATGCGCTATGTCTCCGTCCTGCCTTTGTGTCGCTCGATAGATCACCGATGTCCGCGACACGATGGTTTTCCCTTAAAATATGTCATATCACCGCATCGATCCCCATTGAACCCGGGGCCTCTGCGCCCCGCGCGAATTCCGGACTGCGCGAATTGACCTCCCATTTTCTTCTCGGCATTGACACCGGCGGCACCTACACCGACGCCGCCCTCTTCTCGGAGACGCAAGGGGTGGTCGCCAAGGCCAAGGCGTTGACGACCCGTCACGACCTCGCGGTCGGCATTTCCGGTGCGGTTGAAGCGGTGCTCGATCAGGCCAAGGTGCCGGTCTCGGCAATCAGCATGGTCTCCCTATCGACGACGCTTGCCACCAATGCGCTGGTCGAAGGGCAGGGCGGTCGTGCCGGCCTCGTCATGATCGGTTTCGGCCCCGAGGATCTGAAGCGCGACGGTTTGCAGGAAGCGCTTGGCTCCGACCCGGTGATCTTCCTGCCGGGCGGGCACAATGTGCATGGCGGTGAGACCCCGCTGGACATGAGCGAGCTCGATGCCGTCCTGCCAACGCTTGCTGGTCAGGTCTCCTCCTTCGCTGTTGCCGGCTATTTCGCTGTGCGCAATCCGGATCATGAAAAGCGCGTGCGCGATCGCATTCGCGAGGTCTCGCACTTGCCGGTCACCTGCAGCCACGAACTGTCCTCGAAGCTCGGCGGGCCGCGCCGAGCCCTGACGACGCTGCTCAACGCCCGCCTCGTCTCGATGATCGACCGGCTGATCGGATCCTGCGAAGGGTTCCTCAAGGCGCGTGGCATCGACGTGCCCATGATGGTGGTGCGCGGTGACGGTGCGCTGATTTCGGCCGAGGAGGCGCGACTGCGCCCGATCGAGACCATCCTCTCCGGTCCGGCCGCAAGCCTTGTCGGCGCGAGGCATCTGACCGGTCTCGACAATGCCGTGGTTTCGGATATCGGCGGCACCACCACCGACGTGGCCGTGCTCGATGGCGGCCGCCCGCGTCTCGATGCCGAAGGCGCCGTAGTCGGCGGCTTCCGCACCATGGTCGAAGCCGTGGCGATGCGGACCTATGGCCTCGGCGGCGATTCGGAGGTGCGCATCAACGATCGCGGCCTCAAGGCGAAGATCGACCTCGGCCCGCGCCGGCTGATGCCGCTCAGCCTTGCCGCAGCGCTCCATGGCGACGCGGTCATCTCCGTTCTTGAAAGACAGATGCGCGCCCAGCACACCGGACGCAACAATGGACGCTTTGCCGTCCGCACCGGCCTTCCGGATCATCTTGCAAGCGGCTTGCAGCCACAGGAGCAGGCGCTCTACGAGCGCATCGATAGCGTCCCCGTGTCGCTGGAAACGCTGCTGGTCTCGACGCCGCAGAAGGCGACGCTCGATCGCCTGGTGGCCCGCGGGCTTGTCCATATCTGTGGTCTCACGCCGTCCGACGCCATGCATGTGCTCGGCCGGCAGTCGCAATGGAACCTGGAAGCGGCCGAACTCGGCATCCAGCTCGCCGCCCGCACCCGCGACGGCTCCGGCCAGCCGATCGCTTCTTCTCCGGAGGCGATGGCGCAGATGATCGTCGACCGGCTGACGCGGCAATCCTCCGAAGTCATCCTGCAGGCCTGCCTCGGCGAGGACGGTGCCGGCGCGATCGATCCCGCGGTGTCTCAGGCCGTCGATCGTGCGCTGACCCGGACGCCGGGCATCGTGCGCTTTTCGCTCGGTCTTGACCGCCCACTCGTCGGCCTTGGTGCTTCGGCGCCGGTTTATTACCCGGCTATCGCCGAGATGCTCGGAACCGAAGCCTCCATTCCCGAAGAGGCCGGCGTCGCCAATGCCGTCGGCGCCGTGGTCGGCCAGGTGAGCGCCACCGTCACTGTTTTCGTGACGATGCCGGAGGAGGGGATCTTCATCGTCAACGGCGCCGGGGCCAGCGAACGTTTTCTCGATCAGGAAAAGGCGTTTGATGCCGCGCGCCGCCGGGCCGAGACGACGGCACTGGAAACGGCACGCACCAATGGTGCCGATGATCCCGCTTCGTTGCTGCGCGAGGAAATCGACGCGCCGGAGGTCGAGGGCAGCCGTAAGCTCGTCGAGGCCCGGTTCATTGCGTCCGCCAGCGGTCGTCCGCGCATCGCCCACGGCTGATCTTTTCCATATTGGAAACAATTCTTCGCATCCTTGCAGAATTGACAGGGAATGAATTGATGAGAAACTGCGGCCGTTTCACGCGCGTATTGCGCATGGGCTGGTCCGCGACCCGCTTCAGGCGCAAGATCAACATGTTGGGGCGTTTTCATCGCATCCGGTCGGATCGGTGGCGCTCCTTACGTCTATTTCAAGGAGTTGGCAGATGGACCGCATTGAGACCTATGGATTGAAGATTGATGCGGACCTCCATCGCTTCCTGGTGGAAGAGGCGATGCCGGGAACCGGCGTCGAGTCCGAACATTTCTTCGAGCAGCTTTCCGCCCTCGTGCACGACCTGGCGCCGAAGAACCGGGCGCTGCTCGCCAAGCGCGACGACCTGCAGGCCAAGCTCGACGCCTGGTACAAGCAGAACGGCGCCCCGAGCGACATGGAGACCTATCAGACCTTCCTGCGCGATATCGGCTATCTCCTGCCCGAGGGTGGCGCGTTCAGCGTTTCGACCGCCAATGTCGATCCGGAAATTGCAACCATCGCCGGCCCGCAACTCGTCGTTCCCGTCATGAATGCGCGCTATGCGCTGAACGCCGCCAATGCGCGCTGGGGTTCGCTCTATGACGCGCTCTACGGCACGGATGCGATCTCGGACGCCGATGGCGCCGAAAAGGGCCGCGGCTACAATCCGAAGCGCGGCGCCAAGGTCATCGCCTGGGCGCGCGACTTCCTCGACGCCAGCGCGCCGCTGGCGAACGGAAGCTGGGCCGACGTTACGTCGCTCAAGGTCGCCGGCAATGCGCTGACGGTTGGCCTCAAGGACGGTTCTAGCACGACGCTTCGCAACCCTGCCCAGTTCGTGGGCCACAGTGGTTCGGAAGGCGGGCGCTTCGAGATCGTTCTTCGGCACAACAATCTGCATGCGATCGTCGTCCTCGACGCGTCCACGCCGATCGGCGAGGAAGATCCGGCCGGCATCGCCGACGTCATCCTCGAATCGGCGATCACCACGATCATGGACTGCGAGGATTCGGTCGCGGCCGTCGACGCCGAAGACAAGGTTGTCGTCTACCGCAACTGGCTCGGCCTGATGAACGGCAAACTCGAAGAAGAAGTCGCCAAGGGCGGCAAGACCTTCACCCGCCGCCTCAATCCCGACCGCGTTTACACGGCAACTGCCGGCGGCACGCTGTCCCTTCCCGGCCGCTCGCTGATGCTGGTCCGCAACGTCGGCCACCTCATGACGAATCCGGCTATCCTTGACCGCGACGGCAAGGAAGTGCCCGAAGGCATCATGGACGCGATGGTCACCGCGCTGATTGCCCTGCACGATGTCGGCAACAGGGGGCGCCGCATGAACTCCCGCGAGGGGTCCATGTATGTCGTCAAGCCGAAGATGCATGGCCCCGAGGAAGTCGCCTTCGCCAGCGAGATTTTCGGCCGTGTCGAAAAGGCACTCGGCATGCCCGCCAATACCATGAAGATGGGCATCATGGACGAGGAGCGCCGCACCACGGTCAACCTCAAGGAATGCATCCGCGCTGCCCGCGAGCGCGTCGTCTTCATCAACACCGGCTTCCTCGATCGCACCGGCGACGAAATGCACACCTCGATGGAAGCGGGGCCGATGATCCGCAAGGGCGACATGAAGCAGGCCGCCTGGATCGGCGCCTACGAGAACTGGAACGTCGACATCGGGCTTGAATGCGGCCTGTCCGGTCACGCCCAGATCGGCAAGGGCATGTGGGCGATGCCCGACCTGATGGCAGCGATGCTGGAACAGAAGATCGCCCACCCGAAGGCCGGCGCCAACACCGCCTGGGTTCCGTCGCCGACGGCAGCCACCCTGCATGCCACGCACTACCATCGCGTCAATGTCGCAGAGGTCCAGGCGAGCCTGAAGAGCCGCGCCCGCGCCAAGCTCTCCGATATCCTGTCGGTACCGGTCGCCGTCCGTCCGAACTGGACGCCGGAGGAAATCCAGCGCGAGCTCGACAACAACGCGCAAGGCATCCTCGGCTACGTCGTTCGCTGGGTCGACCAGGGCGTCGGCTGCTCGAAGGTTCCCGACATCAACAATGTCGGCCTGATGGAAGACCGCGCGACGCTGCGCATTTCCGCCCAGCACATGGCCAACTGGCTGCACCACGGCGTCGTCACCGAGGCGCAGGTCGTCGAGACGATGAAGCGCATGGCGGCCGTCGTCGACGGCCAGAACGCCGACGATCCGCACTATGTCGCGATGGCCGGCAACTTCGACGGTTCGATCGCCTTCCAGGCCGCCGTCGAGCTCGTCCTCAAGGGCCGCGAACAGCCGAACGGCTACACCGAGCCGGTCCTGCACCGTCGCCGCCTGGAGCTGAAGGCACTGAGCGCCGCCTAAGCAACGTCTGGGAAGGCTGGTCGAACCTGGCTGGCCTGCCGCCCTTGCGTCGATAGACGCAGACACTGAAAAAGAAAAAGGCCGCCGAGATGATCGGCGGCCTTCCGATTTCAGTCGATCAGTCTTGTTTACTGCTGAACGACGACGCGGGCGCTCTTGCCGGGGCGAACGCGCGAATAGAGGTCGATGATGTCCTGGTTGATCAGGCGGATGCAGCCGGACGAAGCGGCAGTCCCGATCGACGACCATTCCGGCGTGCCGTGCAGGCGGAAGAGCGTGTCCTTGCCCTGGTCATTGAAGAGGTAGAGCGCGCGGGCGCCGAGCGGGTTTTTCAGGCCGGGGCCCATGCCTTCTTCGACATACTTGGCGACTTCCGGCTTGCGTTCCGCCATTTCTTTCGGCGGATGCCACATCGGCCATTCCTGCTTCCAGGCGATATAGGCTTCGCCTTCCCACGCAAAACCGGCCTTGCCGACGCCGATGCCGTAACGAACGGCCTTGCCGCCCGGCAGCACGTAATAGAGGAAGCGATTCGGCGTGTTGACGACGATCGTTCCGGGGCGCTCGCTGGTGGCGTAGTCGACGATCTGGCGATGGAAACGGGTATCGACCTTGCTGATCGGAATGGCCGGCAGCGCGTAACCATGATCCTCAACTGCGCCATAATCGCCGTTAAAGATCTGATTCGTAGCAACCTGTACCGCTGCGGGAGCGGGTTCGTTGGCGGCCGTTTCAGGCTTGGAAGATGTCGTCGAGCAGCCGGCAACGGCGAGTGTCGCCGCGAGGCTGCACAAGAGGAAGGCATTGCGGAAGCGCATGGGAGTCTCTTAAAAAGAAGCGAAGTAAAAACTGGGTCGCCGCGACCAACAGTGACTACGGTTATTTTCGATTAGTTTGTGCTATGCAAGAGATTGCGCGGCCACATTTTGGCTGAAAAGTGCAAATTCCATGACCCTTGTTTTTTTGCAACAAAATGACCGGCCCAAAGGGACACCGGACGCATGACGATCCTCTCCATCCATGGCGATAACCCCTTGATCGACGGACGCCAGTCGAATCGCGCGATGATGGTGCGTCGCGGCGTGCAGCGACTGTTCGCCGAGCTGCGCCATTCCGTCCTGCCGGAGCTGACCTTGGCGAGCGGGCGGCGCGCCGATCTGATCTCCTTGTCGGTGAAGGGCGAGATCTGGATCGTCGAGATCAAGACATCGATCGAGGACTTTCGCGTCGACCGCAAATGGCCGGACTATCGCCGGCATTGCGACCGGCTGTTCTTCGCCACCCATGCCGGCGTGCCGCTCGATATCTTCCCGGAGGACTGCGGGCTGCTGCTGTCTGATGGTTATGAAGGCCACATCGTTCGCGAGGCGCCCGAACACAAGCTGCCGCCGGCGACGCGCAAGTCGGTGCTGCAGCTCTTTGCCCGTACGGCGGCGCAACGGTTGATGCTCGCGGAATGGGCAGCCGAGCGTAACGGCGAACTCGGTGATTCGATCGGCGACATCCTCTCCGGCGGTCGCGACTGAGCCTGGAAGGAAAACGACCGGATCAGCGGTTTTGCGCCGGTCGCGGAAGCCGGTTGCTTACTTCGGCGCGCGCTTGGCGAGAATGCGCTGCAGCGTGCGGCGGTGCATGTTGAGCCGGCGTGCCGTTTCCGAGACATTGCGTTCGCACATCTCATAAACGCGCTGAATATGCTCCCAGCGGACGCGATCGGCCGACATCGGGTTTTCCGGCGGCTCGACGCGTTCGCCCTGGCGCTGCACGAGTGCCGCAAAGATGTCGTCGGCGTCGGCAGGTTTGGCGAGATAGTCGACCGCACCGAGCTTCACCGCATTCACGGCAGTGGCGATGTTGCCGTAGCCGGTCAGCATGATCATGCGCGTGTCGTCGCGCCGTCCGCGGATCGCCTCGATGACGTCGAGGCCGCTGCCATCGCCGAGCCTGAGGTCGATCACTGCGTATTTCGGCGGGTTGCCCTTGGCCTTGGCGATGCCTTCTGCGACCGATTCGGCGATGTCGACCGAAAAGCCACGGGCTTCCATGGCGCGGGCCAACCGCCTGAGAAAGGGCGCGTCGTCATCGACGAGCAACAGGGTGCGGTCCGGCCCGATCAGTTCGGCGTCCTGTGCGGTTGTGCTGGGCGAAGCTGTCGATTTGTCGGTCATTCTCGCAATCCTTGAGCGAAAACAAAACGCTTTCGCCGAGATTATAGGTTTCTTCTGCTGTCGTTCAATAAACTGCGAAATGTCATTTCGCCAGTTTCGTATCCATCAGGGCGCGCGGCCATTCGACGCTGACCCGGGCGCCCGGCCTGTCCGGCCCGCCGTTCTCGAAGCGCAGGCGCGCGCCTGAGCGTTCGAGCAGCGTCTTGGCGATGAAGAGCCCGAGCCCCAGGCCGCCGGCGCTGTCATCCTTCTGCCGGCGCGTCACATAGGGCTCGCCGATCCGCTGCAGGATATCAGGTGCAAAGCCGTCGCCGTCGTCGGCGATCGTGACGCGCACCCGATCCGTCGTGTGCTCGACCGTAACGGTCACCTGCTTCTTGGCATAGTCGACCGCATTTTCGAGTAGGTTGCCGAGACCATAAAGTATGCCGGCGTTGCGGTTGCCGACCGGCTCGGTTGCACGATCGCCCCTTTCGATGAGTTCGATGTGGATGCCGAACTCGCGATGCGGCGCCATCACCTCTTCGATCAGCGACGACAGCGGCAAGAGCCGCATGTGCTCCTCGCTCTCGGAGGACAGCGTCGTCAGCCGCTTCAGGATATCGCGGCAGCGCTCGCTCTGGCTGCGCAGCAGATGCACGTCCTCGCCGAAGCGCGGATCGTCGCCGAGTTCGCGTTCCATCTCCTTGGCAACCACGCTGATGGTCGCAAGCGGCGTACCGAGCTCATGGGCGGCGGCGGCCGCCAGCCCGTCGAGTTGCGACAGGTGTTTTTCCCGCTGCAGCACCAGTTCGGTCGCCGTCAGCGCCTCCGACAGTTCGCTCGCTTCCAGCGACACGCGGTATGTATAGAAGGCGGCAAAGGCGGTCATCGAGACGATCGCAAACCAGATACCGGCGGTCAGCACCCGTGGCATCAGGAGAACCGTGCCCGGATACCAGGGCAGGGGGAAGGGCGAGAAGGCGAGCGCGGTGATGGCGATCACCGCAAAACCGGCCAGGATGATGCTGTGCGATTTCGGCTGCGACGCCGAGGAAATGATGACCGGGACGCAGAGCAGCGGCGCGAAGGGATTGGTGAGCCCGCCGGTGATGAACAGCAGCCCGGTGATCTGCGCGAGATCGAGGCCGAGAAGCGCGAAGGCTGCCGGCGGCTGCAGCCGGTGCGTTGGCGGATAGCGCAGCGTCACATAGGCGTTGACCAGCGCCAGGCTGGCGATCAGCACCAGGCAGGAAATCAAGGGCAGCGGAAACTGCAGCCAGAAGGCGGTGATGAGAACGGCGATCGACTGGCCGCCGACGGCCAGCCAGCGCAGCCGGACGAGCGTCTGCAGGCGCAGGCTGCGGTTGCTGGTCTGGTCGTTGTTGTGTTCGAGCGCAACAGTGGTCATTCGTGCCTGCATTCCAATTGCCGATGCTTTCGTCTCATGTACCACGGGGCTTGGCCCGTGTCGTCGGCGCCGCGTTGGCCGGATCCTCGGGCCAGGGGTGCTTCGGATAGCGCCCGCGCATGTCAGCGCGCACGTCGCGCCAGGAGCCCGCCCAGAATCCGGGCAGGTCGCGCGTCGTCTGGATCGGCCGATGGCCGGGCGAGATCAGTTCGAGCAGCAGCGGCAGCCGCCCGTCGCCGATCGCCGGATGGGTCTTCAGGCCGAAGAGTTCCTGTACCCGGATCGACAGCAGCGGCTCGTCGCCGTCGTAGTGGATCGGGTGCCGCTGCCCGGTCGGCGCTTCGAAATGCGTCGGCGCCAGCCTGCCGAGTTCGCGTTGCCGCTCATGCGGGATGAGGGAGAGCAGACCGTCGGAGAGATTCGATGCCTTGATGTCGGCAATCGCGGTCACGCCGTGCTGGAAAGGCACGAACCAATCGTCGAGACGGTCGAGCAGCGCTTGATCGGAAACATCCGGCCACGGGTCGCCGATCGAACGATTGAGGAAGCCGATGCGGTCTCGCATCTGCATCGCCTCCTTGGAGAAGGGGAGAACGGCGAGCCCGAGTTGGCGCACGCCGTCGGCGAGCGCGCGCGCCGCCGACGAGCCGGTCGGTCGTGCGA